>NZ_JBIWMX010000039.1:0-82785 GCF_044766925.1 Nocardia sp. NPDC101769
CAACGCTCAACGTCACGCTCGACAACTTCCGATCTCGCCCACATCGTCAGAGAACTACTTGATCACCATGTCTCGGACGAGAGTGACAGATAGGGTTCTTCGGACGTCCAAATCCCCCGCCAGCCGAGAACCTCACACGTCACAAATGTGTTGAGTTCCCACTGCTCTTCCTCCTTCTCCTCGAACGTGGCCGGGGCATCCGGTTCACCGCCGACATCGTGCGGCGTCTTCATATAAGCCCTGAAGAGGGCGCTATCGATCTCATCCGGGTAAGCCCAGTCCTGAAGCCGATGAAACCCGAGCCGCAGCTGACTGACCAAGTCCCCCATGACCGAATTGGCCACGACCTCACCTCCGCGTGGATCGGCAGCAAAATCACAGCAATCTGACTGTAGCGCCGATAGAACCTCGCCGGAACCGATCACCACCTCCGCCCCCGCCCGGCCCTGGAACACGCACCGAACCCCCCGGGGGTAGAGCTGGTCCAAGCCGGACTGGTCTCGGTTGATGGGGTGTGTTCGCTGCGCCAGATTCCGGATTGGCCCGAAAGCCTGGGGTGCGCGGGCTGCGGGTGCTGCTGGTGTCCATCAAAGCGGTCCAGGTCGTGCATCGGCACGAGGCCGGTCAAAGTGAAGTTCCAGATCTGGCGGACGAGATTCCCTGCGGTACGCCGGGTTTCCGGGCGGGTCGCGTAGCTGCGAGCCATGGTCAGGAAGTCTTCGGGTTCGACGCCGGCGACATCACGGACATGGGTGGTGGGGCCGCCCACCTCCCAGGTTGATACGCTCCGGTTCGGCGCGGCTGCGGACGGCGACTTCACCGGGGTTGCCGTTCATTCCGTGCCGGGGTGCAGAATCGGTGAAAACGAAATATCTTGGCGCATTTGCCCTTTGATGGAAAACTTCCGGATCGAGCCGAAATCTATGGCTGGGTATGCTGGTTCCATCGACCGCTCCCCGACCCGCCTACGGCTCGCCAATTCGTCACAGTGATGTATTGATCTGGACTGCCCGGGATGGTGGAATGTGTTGCCATCAGGGCGAACTCGCGGCCGGATCAGGTCTTCGGTGTCGCGAGATGGCAGGTGACTCGATGTATCCCGCCCTCGCCTCTCGGCAAGCCCCGGGATGGGCCTTACTCCGCGGGTTCGGTGTGCCGGATGCCTCGCCAGCCCAGCGGGAGTTGGACGCGGCCTGCCCGGATATCACCGATGAGGTGCGCGTAGCCGTCACGAACTTCGCCGAGATGGACCCACGCGGAGTGCCGAAGCTCCTCGCAGTCGCTGTGCAGCACCGTCCACCATGCCTCGGCGTAGGTCTTCGCCACATGGCTGATCACCTCGCCGAAGGTGTGGGTGTGACGACGGGCGCACCGGCTGTGGCGCATAGTGGACGCGGCCCAAGAGTTGATCTTGTCGATGACCTTCGCGATATCCGCGCACAGCGCCGCCTCGGTGATCTCCGGTGCATTCCGCCGCGGATTCACAACCGCCGAAATCAGCGCAGCGTGCAGATCACCGAGTTCTCTGGCCCACGTGATGAGCGGGAACGGCTCGGCGAGCCGCCCGGCGATCGCGGCCAATAGCTGATCCGGCGACAGCAGAGATGCCGCGTCCGTCGCCTGATCCCCGTACGCCACTACACCCGCATTCATGGGCGACCACACGTGGCGCTGCCAGAGAAGCCGGTCATGCGATATGTTCTGAGGCTCGTCGCTCAATGACGGCCTCGGCGGGATGGGCGTGTTGATACATGGGCGGTAGGTCAACTTTTCGCGATGAATGGTTGATGTAGAGAACGCGCCGCTGCGACTCGGGGCATAATGCTAATAGTGACTGCGCACTCAGTCAACGACTGATCGAGCAGGCGGTCGATGCGAGGGTGTCCGGAAGATTGGACGAGGAGGGGCGGGATCAGTGAATAGACGTGCGGCGGGACCGGGCAAGTCGGGCGCGATTCTCGATATTTTCACGCGCCATGTCGCCGAGAAGGGCTATGACGGAACGAGTTTCAGTGGCGTCGCAAGCGAGCTGGGCATCTCGCAGGGGTTGATCGTGCACCATTACGGCACGAAGGCGCGGTTGTTGGAAGCTCTGCATGTTTCCTACATGCGGCGCCGTATCGATGAGGCGGAGCGAATCGTGTCGACCTTCGCCACACCGCCCGAGCGGCTGGCCGGGCTGTTGCACGCGGCCATGCTGTATCAGGTGCACGACCGAAATGGGACCGTCGCATTCCAGCGCGAGGTGGCGCGACTCGCGCAGGAGGATGAGGATTCCGAAGGGCGCAAGCTGCGGAGGCAATACCTCGGAATCCTGCTCGGCGTCCTGGACGCGGGTATCGCATCCGGCGACTTCCGGCCCGTCGATACCAGCATCCGGAGCCTGCTCATTTTCGGTGCCGCGCAATGGGCGTGGACGTGGTTCGAGCCGGAAGGGCGCAGATCTGCCCAACAGGTCGGTGCCGAACTGGTAGATCTCGCTCTCGGATCTCTGTTGGTGGACAGGGCATCGCTGCCGCGCCTCAGCGATCCCGAAGGCCAGATCGTCACAACGGTGATCGGCATCATCTCCACTGCGCCGGAGGCGTCTCGAGCAGCGTCAGGGGAATGATCAGCGTCGACCTGAACCAGTCGAAGGTGTGGCGGCTCGGCAGGGCTAGTCGAGGCGCGTGGCGGTCACGGCCCACACGGGCAGGTGCACCCGGTTGTTTTTCAGCAACGGCCCAATGATCTGGAGTTGTTCCAGCATCGGCTTCATCCGATCGGCCCATCCAGAGTCGTCGCTCATCTCCTTGGTCATATAGGTGAACGTCTCTGGGCTGAAGTTGCCCTGGTAGGTGGTGGTTCCCAGGTGGTCGAGGCGCCACCCGGCCGCGGGCAGCACGCGGTCGAAATTCTCGGCCGGCAAACCTTCGAGCTGCAGGCCGTTGACGTTGTGGCGGCCGAATTCGAACATGAACAGTCGCGCCCCCGGTCGAGTGGCCCGGTGCAGGGCCTGCAGGTACCGGGTCTGGATTTCTTCGTCGTCGAGGAACACGTGGTAGAACGCGCTGTCGATGACGGTGTCGAACCGATCCTCCAAGCCCTCGAGTTTGGTGGCGTCGGCCACCTCGAAGTCCACCGTCACCCCGGCGCGCTCGGCGTTGCGCTTGGCCCGCTCGATCGCCGACGGCGACGCGTCGATACCGGTGGTCGAGTAGCCCTTGGATGCGTAGTAGATCGCGTGATGTCCCGGGCCGGTTCCGGGGTCGAGCACCTCGCCCCGCACAGCGCCGTAGGCCACCAACTGCTGCACCACCGGCTGTGGTCCGCCGATGTCCCAGGGGATCAACGCGGGAGCACCCTGTTCCGATGACGCCTCCCGGTACAGCGCTTCGAAGTCCGGCTGATCGTTGTGGTTCGGTTCCCTGCTCATGACTCCTCCTTCTATTGCGGACGGGCAACACCTGAAGGGCCGTGCTAGCGATGAGACCAATGGTTCCGATGGTGGCGCATAAGTTCTCGGATGCTCAGTTTAGTTGGTGGACCACCGGCGCTCGCTCGGTGCTGTTGTTCGGTCCGCTCGGGTGCCGAATATGCTGATCGGACGAAATGAAATCCTTTGGCGTATTTGGCTTTTGGTGGAATTGCCGAATCGGGCCGAGGTCGCCGATCATGGCCCGGCTGTGCGCCGGTCGCCTCTCGTCCCTCCGGCTGCCGCCGGTCCCCCAGCCCGCGGGTCTCGGACTTTAATACGTCACAGTGACGCAATAGAGTGGACTGGCTGGATGGTGGAAACTGTTGCCGCCAGGGCGAACTGAGCCGATGTGGCCATCCGGCGCACCGGAGGTCGCGTGAGGGGCAGTCGGTCGAGCCAGTGCCCAACGGCGGCCATGTTGTCGTGTGGTGTCGGCGATATGGGTGGGGTGATCACATGAGCCGATCGCCACTCCCCTGTGTTGATGGTCGGCCGACCAGGAATCCCTCCGGCCGGTTGGTTCGTGTTGCTAAGAGTTCCGCTCAGTGGGACACGGGCCGGTCGCGGGCCCGAGGACTGGGTTACTGTCCGGGTTGGTTCGATGATCAGCATCACATTCCGGGTGGCAGGGCTATGAAACTGACGTATTTGCTGTGGGGGGCCGAATTGAAGACAAGCCTGCATGATGGCGAACTGCGGCAGGCCCTGTCCTACTGCGGTGTCAGCGAACTGCAGGTGAATATCCGTGACGAGTATGTCGCCGCGGCCGAGCTGTGGATGTGCACCTATGACACGCCCGTCGACGCCGTGGTGACGCTGCGTGGGGTCGAGGATCCAGATCAGATCACCGCTCTGCTGCGGCCCCTGGCCGATCGGCTCGACGGATTCGTCGTCGACGAGCTCACTCCGTTGCGCCCGCCGCGCACCGAGAGCGGTGTCCGCGCCGACGCATTGGCGCGCATTGCGGTGATGAGGATTCCGTCGGGGATGACCCGCGCGCAGTGGCTGGAGAACTGGATCGGCGACCACACCCAGGTCGCGCTGGACAACCAGGCCAGTCTGGGCTACATCCAGAATCCGGTGCTGGGCTCGATCACCCCCGACGGGCGGGTCGACGCCGTTGTCGAGGAACTGTTCCCGATGGCCGCGATGTCGGATCCACACGCCTACTGGGGAAGTGGCGGTGACGACGCCGAACTCGAGCGCCGCTGCACCCGCATGCTCGACAGCATCGCGCGCTTCGGCGCCGACCGCGACCTCGACGTCATCCCGACCAGCCGCTACGTCTACTCCCTGCGCTGACCGGTCCGCCACCCGCACGGGATGCCCCGGCCGGCAGGCGATTCCGGTGCGCAGCGGTATCGGATGGGCGTGGCGTGGATGGTGTAGGCCAGATCCAGCCGCAGCGGGCGCCGAACCGCTCGCGCAGGTAGCTGTTCACGACAGCTCCTCGCGGTCGATGAGGACGCCCGGGTTGAGGATCCATGCGGGGTCGAGGGCGTGCTTGGTGGCGCGCAGGGCGGTGGCGAACGGGCCGGGTCGTTCCCGGTCGTACCAGGGCCGGTGGTCGCGGCCGACGGCGTGATGGTGGGTGATGGTGCCGGAGTTGGCGGAAATGGCTTCGGAGACAGCGGTTTTGATCTCGTCCCATTGTTCGACGGTGCTTCCCCACCGGCCGGCGGCGTAGACGCCGAAGTAGGGTGCGGGCCCGTCGGGATAGACGTGGGTGAACCGGCAGGTCAGCACACCGGTGACGCCGGTGGCCCGGAACGCGTCGGCGGCCGCGGTCTCGATGGCGGCGCGCAGCTGGTCGAATCGGTCCCAGGTGCAGGCGGTTTCGAAGGTTTCGGTGATCATCGACTGAGCGGCGAGGGCATCACGCTGGTAGGGCATGCGCAGGAACGACGAGCGCCAGGTGTCGGAAGGGTCGGCATCGGATGCCGTGGCAGGTGCCACGTCGCGGGTGCGGCCGCCGAACCCGGCGCAGATCTCGACGGCACGGCGCAGGGCATCGTCGACGGGGTGGTCGGCGGATTCGAATCCGAGGACCAGGGCTCCCCCGGCGGCGAGGACTCCGGCGTTGAGGAACGCTTCGGCGGGGTCGAGCAGCCGGCAGTTGGCCGGGTTCAGCCCGGATTGCGCCAGGGTGCGAGTCGCGTCGCCGGCGGCGCGGTAGTCGTCGAACAGGACCGAGGCTTTCGCGCGCCAGCGGGGCCGATCCTGCAGCCGCATCCACGCTTCGGTGATGACGCCGAGGGTGCCCTCCGAGCCGAGGAACAGGCGGTCGGGAGCGGGTCCGGCGCCGGAGGCGGGTAGCCGCCGCGATTCGCTGACCCCGACGGGGGTGACGACGCGCATCGATTCGAGCAGGTCGTCGATGTGGGTGTAGAGGGTGGCGTAGTGTCCGCCGGCGCGGGTGGCGAGCCAGCCGCCGAGGGTGGAGAACTCGAACGATTGCGGGAAGTGCCGCAGGGTCAGGTCGTGGGGTCGCAGCGCGGATTCCAGTGCGGGCCCGAGGATTCCGGCCTGGATGCGGGCGGCGCGGCTGGTGCGGTCGATCTCGAGGACCTGGTCGAGCGCGGTGAGGTCGAGTGCGACGCTGCCGGGATAGTCGTGGCAGTCGCGGGGTTCGACGCCTCCGACGACCGAGGTGCCGCCGCCGAAGGGGATGACGGCGAGTCCCGCGGTGGCGCACCAGTCGAGGACGTCGACGACGTCCTGGTCGGTGCGCGGGCGCACGACCAGGTCGGGGACATCGCCGATGCGGCCGAGCAGGTTGCGCACGATGTCGCGGAAGGCCTGACCGTGGCCGTGCAGGACGCGGTCGGCGGTGTCGTAGGAGGCGAGCCCGGCCAGCGAGTGCGGGGCGCGGGTGCGGGATTGCGAGATCGGGAGTGCGGTGAGCGCGGGTGGCTGGTGGATGGTGAGGTCGGCTTCGGGGAGCAGGGCCGCTATCCGCTGGGTGAGTGCGGTGCGTTCGGCGCCGGTGACGGCGTCCTCGACGGTGCCCCATCCCCACCACGATCTGGTTGCCATGGTCGTGTCCTCCACTCGCCATTAATGACTGCTGGGTAAATTACTACATGGTCAATAATGGTGGCGGCAAGAGGCGACATCGCGGACACCGCTGTGCGGCCACCGGATTCGGGTCATGCGAACGCGGCGATGAGCCGGCGGGTCCGGGCCGCCATCTCCGCCCCGGGCACCTGCGGATGCCGCTGCCACCAGTGGATCAGCGCGGTCACCGCACCGATCCACACCTCGGTGAACGCCGCGAGATCCACCGGATCGGTGATCTCACGCGCCGCCATGAACGCCGACATGCCACGCGCGGCCTGCCCCTCGATCCGCGCCCGCGCGGCGTTCGCGGCCTCCGCGGCCGGACCGTCGGCCGGATGACTGCGATCCAGCAGCACATTCCAGTCGTGCGGGCGGTGCTCGAGCGCGCCGAAGATCGCCAGCAGCGTCTGCTCGGCCATGGTCGGATCCGCGGTCCCCGACAGCACCGGCTCGATCGCCTCGGTGACCGCCCGGGCGGCCCGGTCCACACAGGCGGCATAGAGTCCGTCCCTGGTGTCGAAACACGTGTGCACCAACGTCTTCGACACCCCCGCCTGCTTGGCGACGGCCGCCATCGACAGGCCCGCGTAGCCGACCCGCGCGATCTGTGCGGCGGCGGCGTCGAGGATCTGCTCCTCGCGTTCGGCGCGCGGCACATTCTTGCTGCCCGCGGTGCGTGCCATGTCAGCCCTTCCCGGATACGGCGGTCACGACAGTGCTGTGATCAGGCGGCGGCTGCGCGCGATCATCGCCGCGGCGGATTGTTCGGGATGGCGGATCCACCACGACACCAGCGCGGTGACCGAACCCATCCAGATATCGGTGAACACCGACAGATCCTGCGGATCGCCGACCCCGCGCGCCCGCATGACCGCGTCCGCGCCGTGCGCGGCCTGCGCGGCGATCCGCCGGCGCGCCGCCCGGGCGGCGTCCGCGGCCGGACCGTCGGCGGGATGACTGCGATCGAAGAGCACATTCCAGTAGTACGGGCGATCCTCGAGGACACCGAAGATCGCAGCGAGGGTGTTCGCCGCCATCTCCAGCTCGGCCGGACCGGCGATGACGCTGTCGATCGCGTCACCGATCGCCGCGGCGGCCCGCTCGACACATGCGGCGTACAACCGGTCCTTCGTGCCGAAGTAGGTGTACACCAACGGTTTCGACACTCCGGCCTGGGCGGCGACCTCACCGGGATTCAACCCGGCATACCCGACCGCGGCGATACGTTCGGCGGCGATCTCCAGGATCTGGTTCTCCCGCTCGGCGCGCGGCACACCCTTGGTTCCCGCCGTACCCATTCCACCGTCCTCGGTCACACACCCTGTCATCAGCAACCTACCGAACCGGCGAACACGCCCGGCCCACCCGCCGCGCGCGCCGGGAACCGGGCGGACCTGTCGGGCCCGGCCCGCGACGTGGTCTGCCTCGCCGGCTCTCACGCGTGCCGTGATGGACGCCGGGTGGCTGCCGACAGGTGGAAGCTGTTGCCGCCGAGGAGGATCGGTGGTTGTCGAGCCGACGGCGCACCAGCTCGGGACGCGAGGACCGGCCCACCGCTGCCGACCCCCGCGCGCCCGCCCTGTGCGGCGATCCACCGGCGCGCCGCCCGGGTAACGCTCCAGCGCGACCCGGACATGAGCGGAGCCCCCTCCGGGCAGGTGCCGGAGGGGGCTCCCACGCGCCGTCCTGTCAGCGGATGGTGCCCGCGCCCGGGATCAGCGGCAGATCCAGTGGCGTGACCCAGCCCGGCGGCAGGGCGTTGACCGCGGGCACGGCGTTGAGGGCGCGCATGCCGGTCGCCAGACACCCGGCCACGGCGGGGGTGCGGCCGGAACCGTCGGTGAAGCGGAACGAGGTCTCCTGCGAGATCGACGGGCTGCCGAGGATGTCGACCCGGTAGACGTCGTCCTTGGTACCCGCGGGCCAGTCCGGTGCGGCGTCGAGGCCGATGCGGTTGACGTGTTCGAGAGTGATGACCTCACGGCCGCGATACACGCCGTTGATGGTGAAGCGGATCGCGGCGACCGTACCGGCCTTGATGATGCCCTTGGCCGAGGGCCGGTCCTCGGGCGTCACCCACTTGTCCCAGGTGGTGGTGATGGCGTCGAGCTCGATCCCGGCGGCGGTGGCGATCATGGGAACCGTTGCGCCCCAAGCCATCACAAGCATGTCGGGGTGCTCGAGCAGGGCAGTGAATTCGGGCGGGTGGCCGATACCCATCTCGAATTCGTAATCGCCCTCGTAGTCGGTGTAGTCGAGCAGCTCGGAGGCGCGCACGGATTCGACCTCACCGCACAGGCCCATCAGGGTCATGGGGAACAGGTCGTTCGCGAAGCCCGGGTCGATGCCGGTGGTGAAACACGACGCCCCGCCGGCCGCACACGCCTCGGTGATGGGGTCGCGCCAGAACGCGGGCAGCTTGTCCATGTGCGGCCACACCCACGGGGTCATGGCGGTCGAGCACACGTCGATGCCCGCGCGCAGGAACGACCCGATGACGCGCATGTTCTCATCGGCGAACGCCGCCGTCGGCCCGTAGTGTACGACCGCGTCCGGGCGCAGCGCGATCAGCTCCTCGACCGAATCGGTGGCGAGCACACCGGTTTTCGCGGCCCCGCACAGGTCCCCGGCGTCCTTGCCGACCTTGTCTGGATTGCTCACGCCGACCCCGACCAGGTCGAACAGCGGGTGGCGCAGGATCTCGGCCAGCACCATGGACCCGACCACGCCGGTCCCCCACAGCACGATGCGCTTGTTCACGGTTGCTCCTGTACTCATCGGTGGAACTCGCCGCAGTCGACGGTGAGCATCTGGCCGGTGACGGCGGTGGCGAGATCACTGGCCAGGAACAGGGCCGCGCGCGCGACCTCCTCGGGTCCGGCGAGGCGGCCCAGATCGGTGGGTGCGGCCTTCTGCCGGTAGATGTCGTCGTGGGTGACCCCGGCCTGGCTCGCCAGCCAATCGAAGTAGGCCTTGTTGATGTCCTCGTACACATACGACGGTGCGACGGAATTGACGCGGATGCCGCGCGGCCCGAGCTCGGTGGCCAGCGACGAAGCCAGGTGCGCGAGTGCGCCTTTGGACAGTTTGTAACCCGAGTACTCCGGTTGCGAGCTGTAGGACACGCACGAGTTGAGCATGATGACCGACCCGCGCGAGCGCTCCAGCGCGTCGGCGAACAGCGCCGACAGTCGCAGCGGCGCGAACACGTTCGTCTCGTTGGCGTGGCGCAGCGCCTCCACCTCGATCTGGGTGATCGGGTACATGGGCGGGATGGCGAAGGCATTGTTGATCAGGCAGTCGACCCGGCCCAGTTCGGCCAGTGTGGTCTCGACGAGCGCGGCGCGCTGGGACTCGTCGGTGATATCGGTCCTGGCGACCACGGCGGCGCGGCCCAGGGCGCGGACCTCGTCGGCGTATTCGTGCAGGCGTTTCTCGGTGCGTCCGGCCAGCACCAGATCCGCGCCCATGCGGGCGGCTTCGATGGTGAGCGAATGGCCCAGGCCCGGTCCGACACCGGAGACCACGATGACCTTGCCGGCCAGCAGCGGCACCGGCTGATAGGTGTCGGCGGGGGTGACCTGCGGGGCAGCTGACACGACTCCTCCTCGAGTCCTCAGCGGTTACAGAATGTAACGACTTTGATGTGACAGACTGTATCGACTCCTGCCCGCAGCGACAAGGACGGATTTCCGTGACCACACGCCACCGGCTGGGCCCGCACCGCGACCCCGCGGTGGACGCCGCTGTCCTCGACGCCACCCGCGCCCTCGTCGTCGAACAGGGCTACGGCGCCACCTCCATCGACGCCATCGCCGCTCGAGCCGGCGTCAGCCGCCCCGCCATCTACCGGCGCTGGCCCTCCAAGGCCCACCTCATCGCCCAGGCCGTGTTCCCCGACGTCGGATCCGCGGTCGTCGCACCCGATCTGCTCGCCGAGATCCGCAAGGTCATCGGTGGCACCATCCAGCTGTTCGGATCGGCCGAAACCCGCGCCGCCATGCCCGGACTCATGGCCGAGATGCGCCAGGACTCGGGCCTGTACGAGAAGCTGTCCGCCCGCCTGGACACCCCCACGCGCGACGAGCTCGCCGACTACCTGCCCGGCGACGCCGAACGCCCGGGCCTGGATCCGAACACGGTGCTCGACACCATCGCCGGAGCCGCCCTGTTCGCCATGTGCATCCGCGACATCGACGATCTCGACGGATTCGCCGCCTCCCTCGAGGATCTGCTGCTCTACGGCATCCTGGGGACCCGCCCCGCCGCTGAATGAGCCGGTGCCGCCTCACATCTCGGCGAGACCGACATCGAGCATCGGGGCCGGCGAGTCGAGCAGCGGCCGGCGTTCGACCACCTTGCCCTCGGCCACCCGCATGAAACGCATGAACCTGCCCGTACGCCGCCCGCCGGAGCGAATTTCGCTGGGCGGAACGGTCTTTCGGCGGTAGCGTGCCCGCCATGGCGGCGAAGAGCAACAGCTATCTGGATCAGGTCGTGGCACAGCAGGCCGAGCTGGAGGAGATCTGCAACCTGCCTCCATGCGGCGGATGCGGCGGAGCGCCCCGCCGGCGGCGAGCGCGCCGAGCCCGTTGGGTGCGCCGAGCCCGGCGGGTGCGCTGGCCAAACGCGCGGGACGGGTCGGCCCCACCCGCGAGCACACCCCGCAGGGCCCGGTGGAGGTGCGGGTCACCGGATTCTGGCGCTGGCAGACCGTGCTCGTGCCACCCAACGCGTTCGTGGTCCACACCCGCCGCGGCACGGCCGAGCCGCGGCACATCGGGCTCGGGGTGTCGTTCCGGTTCAACCCGGCCACCGACTCGTATCTGGTGGTGCCGGGCGCGATCCAGACGATCCTCATCAACGCCTACTGCATCTGCCGCGAACTGCAGGGCGTCCTCGTGCAGGGCTACGTGCAGTGGATCATCGACGATTTCGCCACCGCCTACCGCAAACTCGACTTCTCCGACCCACAGGACCCGATGCGGCTGGTCAATGTGCAGCTGCGTGAGCAGGCCGAGGCCGCGATCAAGGACAAGGTGTCCACCATGGCGGTGCGCGATGTGCTCTCCGACAAGCAGCCCATCATCGAGGAACTCACCGCCCGCCTGCGCACCGTCGCCGAAGGCGCGGGCGAGGCCGGGGCGCGCGGTGGCCACGGGCTCGGCCTGTCCATCGTGACCGTGCAGATCAAGGAGGCGGTCGTCTCCTCCAACACGCTGTGGGAGAACCTGCAGAAGCCCTACCGCAGCGAACAGAACCGGGTCGCGCGCCTGGCCGAACTCGATGCCCAGGAAGCGGTTTCGACCCGCGAGGCCGCCGCCGGCCGCGCCGGGGAGGAACGCCGTATCGAGAACGAACGCGAACTGGCCGAACTGCGCGCCCGCAACGACGCCGCCCGCTTCGACCGCGAATCCACCGAACGACTGCGCCGCACCGCCCGCGAGCACGACGTCGACCGCGAGGTCGCCGACCTGGCCCAGCAGACCGCCCTGCACGCGCTGCGCCTGGAACGTGACAAGCACGCCGAACAACTCGAGAACGCCCGCCTGCAGCAGGAGCTGCGCCGCCTGCAGCTCGAGGCGGAACTGGCGCTGGCACAGGCCAAGACGCGCGCCGCGCACGAGGCGGCGCTGCTCGACCTCGACCGCGAACGCGTCGGCATCGACAACGCCAACGCGCGCACCGACACCACCGTGCACGCGCAGCTGATCGAGACCCTGCCCGCCATCGTCACGGGCCTGCCCGCTCCCGCCGAGCTGAAATCGGTGCAGATCGGCGGCGACACCACCGGATTGGCGGGCGTGGTCGCGCAGGTCAGCGAGATCGTGGCCGCGCTGCGGCCCGCCCGGGACTCCTGAGCTGCCGCATTCGGGCCCGCGACACCCACTCCGCGCCTTACCGTCTGAGAAGGCTTCGATGGTGAGTGGATCGAGAA
Organism: Nocardia sp. NPDC101769; assembly: GCF_044766925.1. Classification (NCBI taxonomy): domain Bacteria; kingdom Bacillati; phylum Actinomycetota; class Actinomycetes; order Mycobacteriales; family Nocardiaceae; genus Nocardia; species Nocardia sp. NPDC101769. Next base: position 12,456 of record NZ_JBIWMX010000039.1, read on the forward strand.
TTGTGATGAGCGAACCGAATACGTCCCCCGCCGCATTCCAGGCGACCGCCGCGATCGACCCCGGTGCGGTCGCGGTCCGCGATATCGGCGGCACCCACACCCTGACCTGGGCCGACTACGCCACGCAGGTGCGCGAGGTTGCCGCGGGCCTGGCCGCGCTGGGGGTGGGGCGCGGGGACACCGTGGCGTTCATGATGGCCAACCGCGTCGAGTTCTACCCCCTCGAGGTCGGCGCCCAGCACACCGGCGCCACCTCGTTCTCGGTGTACAACACGCTCTCGGCCGAACAGCTGCACTACGTGTTCGGCAACGCCGGCAACCGGGTCGTGCTGTGCGAGGCCCAATACGTCGACCGCATCCGCGCCTGCGGGGTGCCCATGCAGACCATCGTGTGCGTCGACGCGCCCGCCCCCGGAACGCTGACCGTCGCGCAGCTCAAACAGTTGGGGCGCAACGATTTCGACTTCGACGCCAGCTGGCAGGCGATCCGGCCCGACGACATCGTCACCCTCTGCTACACCTCCGGCACCACCGGCAACCCCAAGGGCGTGGAGATCTCCCACGCCAACCTCGCCTTCGAATGCCGCGCCTACGCCTCGGTCATGTCCGTCGAGTTCGGCGACCGCATCACCTCGTTCCTGCCGACCGCGCACATGGCCGACCGGGTCACCAACCTGTACCTGCACGAATACTTCGGCACCCAGATCACCGTCGTCCCCGACCGCACCCAGCTGCCCGCCGCCCTGGCCGACGTGCACCCCACCATCTGGGGCGCGGTCCCGCGCGTGTGGGAGAAGCTCAAAGCGGCCGTGGAATATTCGGTCACCGCCGAAACCGACCCCACCCGCCGCGCCGCGCTCACCTGGGGGCTCGAGGTCGCCGCCCGCAAAGCCGACGCCCAGCTGGCCGGGCAGCCGATCGACGCGACCCTGGCCGCTGAATGGGACAGAGCCGACGCTGCGGTACTGGGGCCGTTGCGCGCCAAACTCGGCCTGGACCAACTCAAATGGGCGCTGTCGGGGGCCGCGCCGATCCCGCCGGAAACCCTCGGATTCTTCTTCGGCCTGGGCATCCCCATCTCCGAAGTGTGGGGCATGTCCGAATTGACCTGCATCGTCAGCGTCTCCCCGCCCGCCGAAGCCCGCCTCGGCACCGTCGGGCGGCTGCTGCCCGGACTGGAATCCAAGATCGCCGACGACGGCGAGTTCCTGGTCCGCGGGCCCCTGGTCATGCGCGAATACCGGCACGAACCCCAGAAGACCGCCGACGCCCTCGACCCGGACGGGTGGCTGGCCACCGGCGACATCATCACCTGCGACGCCGACGGCTACCTGCGCGTGGTCGACCGCAAGAAGGAACTCATCATCAACTCCGCCGGAAAGAACATGTCCCCGGCCAACATCGAGAACACCGTCAAAGCCGCCACCCCGCTCATCGGCGCCCTGGCCGCCATCGGCGACAACCGCGCCTACAACACCGCTCTCATCGTCCTCGACGCCGAATCCGCCGCACCCTACGCCGCCCAGCACCGGCTGCCCGACGCCTCGGCGGCCGCCCTGGCCGCCGACCCGGGCGTCATCGCCGAGATCGCGCGCGGCGTCGCGGCCGGCAACGCCAATCTCTCGCGCGTCGAACAGATCAAACGCTTCACCATCCTGCCCACCTTCTGGGAACCCGGCGGCGACGAGATCACCCTCACCATGAAACTGCGCCGCACACCGATCGCCCGCAAATACGCCACCGACATCGACCGCATGTACACGCCCACCCTCACCGACGGCGTTCACGAACCCGCCACCACACCCTGATCCGCTGAGGTAGCCGATCCGGCCGTCTCCGCACCCCGTCGCGGAGGCGGCCGGATCGTGTTCGCGCCGGGCTTGATTCGTGACCGGTCCGAATCCCGTCTGCGCGGAAGGGGATTCGGACCGGGGCATGCGTATAACCGGGATATCGGCACCAAACGCCCGCGAGCGCGGCGCGACCCGGACACCCCGCGGGTCGTGTGTGTGATCGGGCTCGGCGTCCCCGCCGGACGGGCGGGCAGGGAACAGACCCCTTCATAACAGAGCACTTGCTCTGTTATGGTCGGTGCATGCCCCGCCCCCGCACCCACGACCCCGACCTCGTGCTCGACGCCGCCGAGGCCCTGGCCGTGCGGTCCGGGCCCACCGCGGTCACCATCCGCGCGGTCGCCGCCGTCACCGGCGTCTCCAACGGAGCGCTGTACCACACTTTCGGGTCACGGGCGGAACTGCTGGGGCGCACCTGGATTCGGGCCGCCCACCGGTTTCTCGCACTCCAGGCCGCCATGGTCGGCGAGGCCGGGGACGGTGTGGAAGCCGTCATCGCTGCCGCCGAGGCGCCCGCGGAATTCGCCGCCCGCCACCCGATGTCGACCCGGCTGTTCTTCACCGTCCGCCGAGACGACCTGCTCGGCGACGACCTGCCCGAACCCGTCCACGCCGAACTCGCCGCCACCCAGGCCGCCCTCGTCGACCTGATGAAAACCCTCGCCCGCCGACTCTGGGACCGCGCCGACGCCGCCGCCGTGGACACCCTCACCCTGTGCCTGGTCGACCTGCCGACAGCGATCCTGCTCGACCGCGACCGCCTCGCCAATCCCCTTGCCCGCGATCAGCTCCGGGCCGCCGTCCGCGCGGTCCTCGACCTCGGGCCCGCACCCGCACGACCGAGAACCTCCTGAGGAAGGACACCCCCATGCCCACACTCACCTACCACGACAAGATCGCCGTCCTGGATCTCGGCGGCGACGAGAACCGCTTCTCACCCGAGTTCCTCGACCAGATCGGTGCGCACCTCGACACCGCCGTCGCCGACGGCGCGCACGCCCTGGTCACCACCGCCTCCGGCAAGTTCTACTCCAACGGCCTGGACCTGGACTGGCTCTCGGCCAACGGCGAACGCGCCGAATGGTATGTGGCGCAGGTGCAGTCGCTACTGGCCCGCATGCTCACCTTCGAGCTGCCCACCGCCGCCGCCCTGCCCGGGCACGCCTTCGGCGCCGGCGCCATGCTCGCCCTCGCCCACGACTTCCGGGTCATGCGGGCCGACCGCGGCTACTTCTGCTTCCCCGAAGCCGACATCCGCATCCCGTTCACCCGCGGCATGGCCGCGCTCATCCAAGCCAAACTCACCCCCAGGACAGCGGTCGCGTCCATGACCACCGGACGCCGCTTCGGCGGCCCCGACGCCCTCGCCCACGACCTCGTCGACGCCACCACAGACCTCGACACCCTCACCGACACCGCACTCGGGATGCTCACCCCGCTCGGGGTCAAGGACCCGGCCACCCTCGGTGCCATCAAGGCCACCATGTTCGCCGACGCCGTCGCCGCCCTGAACAACGCCTGACCCTGCTCACCGGGTGCGGCCGACCGTCGACACCGCCGGCCGCACCCGGTAGCGGGGCTTCCTCAGCCGGCGTTCCCGTTCGCCGCATGCAGATGCGGTAACAGCAGTTCCGCCACGGCCTCCGGACGTTCGGCCTGCAGGAAATGCCCGCAGCCGGGTAGCTGCGCGTGCTGCACACGTGCATGCTCCGCCAGCACGCGCTGCAGATCCGGCGACATACAGCCATCGCGCAGCCCGGCCAGCGCCAGCGTCGGCAATGGCGCGGCCTCGGCCATCAGGATGTCGCTGAACTCGCGAGTCGCCCTGCGCTGCACCGTGAACAGCGACCGGTAATACCGTGTCGCCGCCCACGCCATCACCGGATCGGTGAAAACGGCCGCCACAGGCGCGAATTCGTCCTCGCTGAAATCCCATCCCGGCGACCATCGCCGCCACAGCGCTCGCACGAACCCCGCACCCCGGCGCGTCAGTAGCCGCGGCGACCACCCCGACTGCATCACCGGGATGTACGACGACAACACCAACTGCCGCGGCAGATACCGCCACATCCCCGCCGCCACCCCGCCCCCGAACGGCGGAATCGCCAGCAACGTCAACGACTCCCACCGCTGCGGCTCCTGCTTCGCCAGAATCGTCGCCACGAACGCACCCCAGTCGTGCCCCACCAGGTGCGCGCGCGGCCCACCCAGCTCCGCATGCCAGGCCGCCACATCCGCACTCACCGCCATCAGGTCATAGCGCGCCGCCCGCGACGCCGACCCCGGCGTATACCCGCGCAACCACGGTGCCAGCACCTGATACCCGGCCTCGACCAGCAGCGGGATCAACCCGTCCCACGTATGCGGCGTATCCGGAAACCCGTGCAGCAGGATCACCAGCGGCGCGTCGGCCGGACCGACCTGACGAGCGGACAGTTCCAGGCCATCACGGCGCAACGTCAGCGTGCGCGCAACAGGATGATCGATCGGCATGCACACACCTTCTCACTAGTGTCGATTGTCGAATTCCATGACACCTGAACACATTCGGCCACCACCACGCGAATCCTCGACCCGGTGGCGGGTTCACCGGCGGTCACCCGCCGAACCCGCCACCGCCGCGGTCAGCGGCCCTGCCAGGCGGGGGGACGCTTCTCCACGAAAGCGCGCATACCCTCCCCGGCGTCCTGCGACGACAGGGCGGCCGCGGCGACCTGACCCTGCTTGCCGAACGCCTCGGCCACCGGCCAGTCCGGGGCCTGCTCGATGATCTGCTTGCTCGCATCGATACTCAGCGGAGCATTCACCACGATCCGCTCGGCCAGCGCCAGCGCCGCCTCGAGAGCCTTACCCGGCTCGGCGACCTCGTTGATCAACCCGATCTCGGCGGCCCGGGCCGCGGTGATCGGGTCACCGGTCAGCGCCAGCTCCATGGCGATCGCGCGGGGTAGGCGCTGCGACAGGCGGAGCACGCCACCCCCGACGGCGACCAGGCCGCGTTTGACCTCCGGGATGCCGAACGTCGAATCGCTCGCCGCGACAATGAGATCTGCTGCCAGCGCCAATTCGCAGCCCCCGGCCAGCGCGGGACCCTCCACGGCCGCGATGAGAGGCTTGCGCGGCGGCTGGGAGACGATGCCGAGGATGCCGCGCTTCTCGGTGACCGGCACCTCGCCGCGGGCGGCCGCCTTGAGATCCATACCGGCACTGAAATATCCACCCGCACCGGTGAGAATCGCGATGCGTGCATGCGAATCGCCCTCGTAGGCGTCGATCGCGCGTTCCAGGCCCAGCGCAGTGGCCAGGTTGATCGCATTGCGCGCCCGGGGCCGGTTGATGGTGATGATCATGATGTGGCCGCGGCGTTCGATGAGCACCGGTGCGGGCGGCGGGGGCGGCAACGCGACCCGGGGCAGACCCGCCGTGCTCAACCCGTGACCACTGGCGTCGGATTCGGCCGCGCCGGACTCGGAGGTCACCGGGCCGCCATCGGATTCCCCTGTGCTGGACTCGGATTCGGTGACCCGCGCGGGCACCGGGGTGATCGCGTCGCCGTCCACGGTCACCGGCAGGCCCAGCCAGTCGTCCGCGGTGAGGGCGGAGAGCAGGGCGGAATCGGTGGAGCGCACCAGGACTCGCTCACCCTTCGGGGTCAGCACGCTCACGATCGCGGCCTCGGGACGGCCGTCGCGGCCATAGGGCAGCGTGTAGGCCTCCACCACAGCCTCGCCGGTGTAGCCGGTGCGGGCCGGGCGCGCCGGGGGATGCTCGATGACCGGGGTCAGATGCCGGTAGCCCTGTCGCGGCGGGGTAGCCGAGTACACCCCGAGGGCGTGCTTGGTCAGATACCAGCCCAGAGACGTTGCCAGACCGAAGGATTCCGGTTCGGCGCGCAACCGCTGCACCAGTGTCGCCACCGCGTGACCGCCGTAGTTGTTGCCCGGCCCGCCACCGAAGGTCAGGCCCCCCGTCACCGACAGCGGCCGCTTCGGATCCTCCACCGGCAGCCCCAGCTCACGGGCCGCGATCTGCACCGCCACCGGGAAACAGGCATACAGATCGACATGGGCCAGCGCGTCGGCGGTGATGCCCGCATGGTCGAGCACCGCCGCACCCAGCGTGCGGATCGCAGGTGACGCCGCCAATTCGCTGCGCTCACTGACGAACCACTCGTCGGTGCCCGAGGCGCCCGCGTGCAGGAACACCCACTTGTCCTGCGGAATACCCGCCGCCTCGGCGGCCGCCGCGCTGGCCACGATGATGCCCGAGGCCATGTCCACCGTCAGGTTCGCGCACTCGAGTTTGGTGTAGGGCGCGGAGATCATGCGATTGGCCTCGGTCACCGTCGCGATCTCGAGGGCCGGGAACTCCTGCGGCTGCCAGGCATTCGGATTGGCCGCCGCCACCGCCGAGAACCGCGACCACAATTCGGCCACCGCCGCCGCATGCTCGGCCAGCGTGCGACCCAGCCGGCCCCGATTGGCCGACTCCAGCAGCGCGTACATATTGATCGGCGCCTGCAGCCCGGCCGCCGACTCGGCCGCATTGTTGGCCCCCTTGTCGATCCCCACCGTGCGCGTCGGCGCCACCGCCGGATCCTGCACCGGCCAATCCAATTCGATCCCGGCGCGCTGCGCCGCCGCCTGCGTGGCCCCGGCCTCGGCACCGGTGACCAGCACCAGGTCGTAGTCGCCGGCCGCGATCGCCGCAGCCGCCTCATTGAGCACCAGCTGCCCGCCGTCACCCCCGAACGGGCTCGACTGCGCCGTCTCCGCGGCGCCCGCGCCCACCGCGCGCGCCACCAGCGCACCCAGATCCCGGTACTGCCACGACGTCGGCGACACCGCGAACACCGCATTCGCCTGTGCCAGCAGCGCTTCCCCCACCCCGGCATCGGCGGCCGCCGCGCGCAACGCCCGCACCGCCAGCTGCGCGGGATCACCGTAGGACGGGTCGGGGGTGCGCTGCACCACCTGCCCGACGCCCACCAGCACCGGCGTGCCCGGCGCCAGCAGCGTCCCGGAAGCCCGGTGCCGCACCGCCTTGTGCGCCGTCCGTCCCGTCGAGCCCGACCTGGCCGCCGCCACGGCCGCGGGCAGCGCCGCCAGGGAATCACGCAGCGCGTCACCGAGCGCCCGCGCCACCGTCGCGCCCAGCGGCCCGTCGACCGGCTGCCCCGACAGACCCGCGTCGAGGTACACGCTCGACCCGGACCCGTTGGGCGCCACCGTGATCCACAACCCCAGACCCAGCCCCTGCGGCCCGCGGCCGCGCATCGCCAGCCCGGTGTCGCCGACCTCGGTCACCGTCCACACCACATCCGCCGGGATCCCCATGAACTTGGCCACCTGCGTGTACTCCATGCCCACCGCCGCCGCCCCCGGCGCCTCCCCACGCCAGCCCGCATGGAACACCACCCACTCCGGAAGCCGTTGCAGCTGCGCCAGATACGCCAGCGTCGCCGCCGGGCCGGTCTCGAGATCGTGATGGGCGTGCGCGGCGCGCGGGTAGTCCGCCAGCCCCGCCGGCACCGCGTGCCCGACCGGGACCGCCGCCTCGCCGGCACCGCCGTGACCGGTCAACCCGGCGATCAGTTCCCGCACGATGCGCGGATCGCGGCGCACACTGTCGACCAGCTGCCCACCCGCGCGCAACTGTTTGAGCACCGACGCACTCCGATCGAGTCGCTGCCCGACCGTCGCACGCAAACGCTCGAAACCCGGCACCGCACTCACGGCCCACCTCCTCACCGAGGGTCCACACCATCCGGCCCTCACGGTATCGGCCGCTCACCGGCCGCGGGAAGGGCAACGGCGACTTCGCACCCCGCCAACCGGATTCGCCACCACCCCTTCCGGCCGTCTTTGTGTAAGCGTAGACTTACGGTTCGTGGGTACTTACCAAAGCGCCGCTCTCGACGCCCTCGGTGACCCGACCCGGCGAGCCATCTTCGAACGCCTCGGCCAAGGCCCGTGCGCGGTCGGCGAACTCGCCCGAGAACTTCCCGTGTCCCGGCCCGCCGTCTCGCAGCACCTCAAGGTGCTCAAACAGGCGGGACTGGTCCGCGACGAAGCCGTCGGCACCCGGCGCGTCTACCGGCTCGACCCCAGCGGCATCGACGCGCTGCGCGCGTACTTCACCCACTTCTGGTCGACCGCGCTGTCGGCCTTTCGCGACGAAGTGAACCGCCAAGCCCAGCAGGACAACACCCAGGAGCAGTCATGACCCAGCACGCCGACACCGTCACCGTCGAACTCACCGTCGAAGCTCCCCTCGACAAGGCCTACCGCGTCTTCACCACCGGCATGGACAGTTGGTGGCCGCGCGAGCACCACATCGGCTCCGGCCCGCTGGCCGAAGTCGTCGTCGAACCCCACGTCGGCGGCCGCCTCTACGGCCGTGAGGCCGACGGCACCGAATGTCCGTGGGGCCGGGTGCTGGTGTGGTCACCCGACACCCACTTCGCGTTCTCCTGGGACATCGACCTGAGCTGGAAACCCGAATCCGACCCGGCCCGCACCAGCTGCGTCGATGTCACCTTCACCGCCCTCGACCCCGGCCGCACCGCCGTCACCCTGGTGCACTCCGGCTTCGAGAACCACGGCCCCGGCTGGGAATCCATGCGCGACGCCGTCGGCTCCCCGGACGGCTGGCCCGCACTGCGCGACAACTACGCCAAGGTCGTCGCCGCCTGACCCGGCACCCTCACCACAGGCGGGTGAACCACACCTGATCCCGCAACCGGATCCCGTCCACCAGGATCTCCTCCGAATACCCGGCCGCGGCGGTGAACACATCGGGCACCACCCGCGACATCCGGAAACCGCACCGCTGATAGAACCGCAGATTCCCCAGATCGGCGGTGGCGGTGGCCACCTCCAGCCGGCGCACCCCGGCGTCGGTGGCCGCCGCCACCACCCGATCGATCAACCGCCTGCCCACCCCGGTACCCCGCACCGGTTGCGCCACAGCGGTATTGACGATCTCCCAGGTCGACTCCCCGGCCCCCGGCGCGGCCTGGATATGGCCGACCACCGCACCGGAGTCGTTGCGCGCCACCCACACCCGCCCCCGGCCGATATACCCGGCCAGCAACTGCTCGGAATCCTCGGCCATCCGGAACGACCATGCGATCTCGGCGCGATCACCGAGGAACTCCTCGATCCGCACCGCCCCCGCCGCCGGCGGCACCACGATCAACATCCACCTCTCCGGATCCAACACCGCGAACGCCCCCGCCGCCACCCAATACGGATTGTCCGGAACCACCTCGGCCACACCGTGATCGGCCAGCCGCGCCCGCAACCGCGCGAACCCCGACCGCGGATACAACACCACCGCATGCTCGGGGCCGGGCGGCGCGGGCGGCGGCGCGCCCTCGCGGCGCACCAGCTCCAGCTGCGCCGACGCGTCCGGCATCCCGAACACGAACCCGCTGTAACCGGCATGATCCTCGAACGCGGCAAGTTCGGTCAGCCCGACGATCTCCCGATAGAACGCCGCGCACTCCACCAGCCGATCGGTCTGCCGCGCGAAACGCGCCGCGGCCAGCGACCACTCGCCGCGACCGGACTCCGAGGCAACCACAGGCAATCCTCCTCACAGACAACGACACCCGCAGGCCAGCATCCTCGGTCCAGCGGCGAGCAGTCGACCCATTTCTCTCGAACCACCTGCCCGCCCGGCCCCGCGGCCCCGTCGCCGAACGGCCGAAACACGAACGCGCGAGCCCGGATCCGGGCTCGCGCGTTCGATTCACGCTCTCGTATGGCTCAGAGCGCGACACCCAGCAGCGCGTCGACGGTGTCCTTGATCAGACCCGGCGCCGCGGTATCGGGCCCGCCGTAGGCCAGCGCCTGCTGCGCCCACGCATCGATCGCCGCGATCGCCTTCGGCGTGTTCAGATCGTCGGCCAGATGCCGTCGCACCCGCGCCACGGTGTCACCGGCCTCGGGACCCGACTCCAGCGCCACCGCCGCCCGCCACCGCTCCAGCCGCGAAACCGCCTCGGCCAGCACCGCATCCGACCACTCCCGGTCGGCGCGATAGTGGCCCGCGAACAGCCCCAGCCGGATCGCGGCCGGGTCGGTGCCCGCGCGGCGCAGCTTCGACACGAACACCAGATTGCCGCGCGACTTCGACATCTTCTCGCCGTCGAGCCCGATCAGGCCCGCGTGCACGTAGTGGCGGGCGAAGCGGCGTCCCTTCACCAGCGCCTCGGCGTGCGCGGCCGAATACTCATGGTGCGGATAGATCAGATCGCTGCCGCCGCCCTGCACATCGAACTCGGTGCCGATCCGGTTGAGTGCGATCGCCGCGCACTCGATGTGCCAGCCGGGACGGCCCGCCCCGAACGGCGCCGGCCACGACGGCTCACCCGGCCGCTCCGCGCGCCACAGCAGCGCGTCGATCGGATCCCGCTTGCCCGGCCGCTGCGGATCCCCGCCGCGCTCGGCGAACAGTCGCTCCATCGTCGCCCGGTCGTAGCCGGACTCGTACCCGAACTGCTCGGTCGCGTCGTGACGGAAGTAGATGTCGGCGTACTCCGGATCGTCGACCACGTACGCCGCCCCCGAGGCGAGCAGCTTGTCGACCAGCTCCACCACCTCCTGCACCGACTCGATCGCGCCGATGTAGTCGCGCGGCGGGACCACCCGCAACGCGGCCATGTCCTCACGGAACAGGTTGATCTCCCGGGTGCCCAGCTCCCGCCAGTCGATGCCGTCGCGCTGCGCGCGCTCGAACAGCGGATCGTCGACATCGGTGGTGTTCTGCACGTAGTGCACCTCGTGCCCGCCGTCGCGCCACAACCGGTTGACCAGATCGAAGGTCAGGTAGGTGGCCGCGTGCCCGAGATGGGTCGCGTCATAGGGGGTGATGCCGCACACGTACATCGTCGCGGTGGCGCCGGGGGTCACCGGGCGCACCTGCTTGTCGGCGGTGTCGAACAACCGCAACGCCGGTCCGGATCCGGGGACGGTCGGGACAGCGATATCGGACCAGGACTGCATGAATCGAGGTTATCGCTGTGATCGCGCCCCATCCCCGCCGCCCCCGCACCGGTGTGCTGTGCGACACCCGCCCGCCGTGGCCGACCAGCACCCTAGTCGCGGGCGCGAGGGTGTCAAGAGTTGCAATCACGACGATGCGAACGTCGCCGCCGACCGCGCGGCCGGCCGGGTCAGAACGCGGGCCAGGGAATCGGGCGCTGACTCACCGGCATCGGCATCACCGGTTCCTCCAGCAGTGCCCGCCCGCGCGTCTCGAGCGCGTCGAGCTCGGTGTCGGTGAGGAACTCCGCCAGCCGATCGCCCAGCTCACCGGGCAGTGCCTTGACGAAAACCGTGATGTCGGTGAGCAATTCGTCCCCGATCGGCTCACCGGCCCAGCCCCACAGCACCGTGCGCAACTTCGGCTCACTGTGCAGGCAGATGCCGTGATCAACACCGTAGACCCGCCCGTCGAGCCCCTCGAGGGCGTGCCCGCCCTTGCGGTCGGCATTGTTGAGTAGCACATCCAGCACCGCCATCCGATGCAGTCGCGGATCATCGGCGTGTACCAGCGACACCGGATGCCCACCCGGATCCAGCGCCCGCAACACCTCCCGATACCCCTCGGGCACCGCATCCACCGGGACCAGATCCACCAGATCCGGGCCCGGGGCATCCTCGGCGGTGTCGATCCAGCGCTGCACCATGCCCGGCCCGAAAGGCCCCTCCCGTAACACGGTTTCGGGGATCACGCCCCAGCCGATCGCCTCTGACACCAGATACGAGGCCACCTCCCGCCCGGCCAGGGTGCCGTCGGGGAAATCCCACAGCGGCCGCTCCCCGCGTACCGGCTTGTACACCACCCGCAGCCCCGCACCGTCGGCCTCGCAGACGAGCGTGACATTGCTGGCGGTGGTGACCTGCCCGATCACCGTCAGCTCGGCGGTGCGCAGCCCGTCGTCGCTCACGCCGTCATTCCTCGAGTTCATCGGAGCCGAAGATGTCACCGCGCTTGTAGCCATTGGTGCGCACGCACATGTGCCCCTTGGACGACAGCGGTTCCCCGCACAGCGGGCACGGCGGGCGCCCCGCGGCGATCACGCGCGCCGACCGTAGCGCGAACTCGCGTGCCTGCACCGGGGTCAGGAACACCCGCACCGCGTCGGGGCCCTCCTCGGTGTCGTCGAGCACCACCGATTCGTCCACCTCGGTCTCGGTGATCGCCAGCAGCTCCACCACCACCGCGCCCGCGTCGGCGTCCCAGCCCAAACCCATGGTGCCGACCCGGAATTCGGCATCGATAGGGGTGATCAACGGCGCGGTGTCGGCCACATCGGCGGCCTGCGGCGGCACCGTGGTGCCGAAGCGTCGTTGCACCTCGTCCAGCAGCAGACCCATCCGATCGGCCAGCACCTTCACCTGCTGCTTCTCCAGCAGCACGCTGATCACCCGCGGGTCCTGCACGGCCTGCAGGTAGAACGCGCGGTCGCCCGGCTCGCCGACGGTGCCGGCGACGAAACGATCGGGGGTGCGGAAGATATGGATTGCTCGGCCCATTGCACCTCCATTCGGTTCACTCACACTTATGAATCGGGGCGTTCCGCTACCCCATTATCCGTACTGTCGGTGGTACCCGTTTCTCCGCCGGGAACCGGCCCCGAGCGCGATTCGCCGCCGGTTCGCGGTGAAATCGCCGCCAACCCGGACAGGTCCGTCCCGGTGTCGTTGACCCGCCACACGTACGGGGCGGTCGGGGTGTAGCGGATGACACTGATCGACGCCGGCTCCACCACGATGCGCTGGAACCCGTCGAGGTGAATGCCGAACGCGTCGGCCAGCACCGATTTGATGACGTCGCCGTGCGTGCACGCAATCCACAACACATCGCTACCATGCCGGGCCGCGAACTGCCGATCCCGTTCGCGGACAGCGGACACGGCCCGAAACTGCACCTGTGCCAAGGACTCTCCGGAGGGGAAGGTCGCGGCCGAGGCGTGGCGCTGCACCACCTTCCACAACGGCTCGCCCATCAGGTCCGCGAGGGCCTTGCCGGTCCAGTCGCCGTAGTCGACCTCGAGCAGGCGCTCGTCGGGTTCGGGTTCGAGTCCGAGCTTGTCGGCCAGGGGTGCGACGGTGCGCTGACAGCGCAGCAGCGGCGAGCACACGATGTGTTCGATGGGCAGTGATCCCAGCCGCTCCATCAGGCTCTGCGCCTGTTCGCGTCCACGGTCGGTCAGATCGACGCCCGCACTGCGGCCGGCCAGGGTGCGAGCGGTATTCGACGTGGACACGCCGTGCCGCAACAGGATCACCGTCACCGGGACAGCCTACTGGCTACGTCGCCGACACGACGCCGGTCGCCAGCAGCGCCATCAGCGTCGACCCCAGCAGGATGCGGTAACCGACGAACCAGTCCAGCGAGTGCCGCGCCACGAATTTCAGCAGCCACGCCACCGACGCGTACCCCACCGCGAAGGACACGATGGTCGCCACGAGCAGCTGCGGACCCGATGCATTGAGGCCCTCACCAGCGGGTTCGAACGCATCGGGGAGGCTGAACAGGCCCGAGGCCACCACCGCCGGGATCGCCAGCAGGAACGAGAACCGCACTGACGCCTCCCGGGTCAGACCGCAGAACAGGCCCGCCGACGAGGTTGCGCCCGAACGCGACACGCCCGGAATGAGGGCCAGGCACTGCGCCAGCCCCATGATCAGGCCATCGCGGGTGGTCAGCAGCTCGATCGGACGGCGCCGGCGACCGTATGCCCTGCCCGAGTAGTACTCCGCGGCCGCGATCACCAGAGCGAACACGATCAGCATGATCGACACCAGCCACAGATTCCGTGCGCCGGTACGGATCTGGTCCTTCAGCAGCAGGCCCAGCACCCCGATCGGGACGGTGGCGATGATCACATACCAGCCGATCCGATAGTCCAGCTCGCGCTGCATATCGGGATCGGGGCCGAAGGAGAAGCGCCCGTCCTCGGTCAGCACCGGCAGCCGGGTGGTCGCACGCTCGGGCAACGGCACCGAAACCCGTTGCGGCGCGGCAACCTTCGACCACATCGTGGTGCACCAGGCGACCAGGATGCGCCAGATGTCCTTGGCGAAGTACACCAGCACCGCCGCCTCGGTGCCCAGCTGGGTGACCGCGGTGAACGACGCGCCCGCATCGTCGCCGAAGAACACCGCCGAGGTGATGCGCAGATGCGCCGAGGAGGATATCGGCAGGAATTCCGTCACACCCTGTACCAGGCCCAGCACCAGCGCCTGCACCCACGTCATCGACTCGCCCACACACCCTCCAGTCCCGAATCGTCGCTCCCGGTGCGGATTTCGGCGCCACACCGCGCCCGAATCGCCACCGCCCCGGCGCGTCCGCGCCGCAACACCGCAGCGACCCTACCGGGCGGATGTCCGAATTCGGACATGCATGCGGGAAATCCGAGGTATCGCCACGGCCCGGCATCGACCCGCCGCGCTCGCCGCGGGCCGTAGCCCAGCAGATGCGACAGGTGGGCCTAGGCTGACGCGTGTGACGAAAGTGCAAGCGCGGTGATGGAACAACGGACGGTCGGCCGCAGCGGACTGCGGGTCTCGAGGCTCGGGCTGGCCACCCACACCTGGGGCAGGGAAACCGACGCCGAGGACGCGGCCGCCCAGCTGATGGCGTTCGTCGAAGCAGGCGGCACCCTGGTCGACACCTCCCCCGCCTACGGGGACGGCGCCGCGCAACACATTCTCGGCGAACTACTCTCCGAGGTCGGGCGCGAGGACCTCGTGCTGTCCGGAAGTGCCGGATACACACCGATACTCAGCGACGCCGCCGCCGAAGCGCCCGCCGCAGTGCGCTGGACCGTCGATGCCTCCCGGCGCACCATGATGCGCCAGCTCGACCACACCCTGCGCCAGCTCGGCACCGACCACCTCGACCTGTGGACCGTCGCCGCCTGGGACCCGCACACCCCCCTCGAGGAGATCGCCGACACCCTGTCGTGGGCGGTGCGCTCGGGGCGGGTGCGCTACGCGGGCGCGCGCGGCTACGACGGCTGGCAGCTGGCCACCCTGGCGGCCGCGGCACCCATCACCGCCGCGACCACCCAGTACTCGCTGCTCGCACGCGGGGTCGAACACGAATTCGTGCCCGCCGCACAGCATCACGGCATCGGCCTGATCGCCACCGCGCCACTGGCCGGGGGCATCCTGACCGGCAAATACCGCGACGGCGTGCCCGCCGACTCGCGCGGCGCCGACGAGGCCACCGCCGCCGAGATCACCGCCCACCTCGACGATCGCGCGGTGCGGGTGGTCGACGCGGTGGTCACCGCCGCCGACGGGCTGGGCACCTCACCGCTGGCGGTGGCGCTGGCCTGGATCCGCGATCAGCCCGCGGTGGCGACGATGCTGGTGGGGGCGCGGGATATCGGGCAACTCACCGGGATTCTGGCCGCCGAAACCCTCGAGCTACCGCGCGCCATCACCGCCGCACTGGGAGACGTGAGCGCACGCACAGAATGAGCAAGGCTAACCTTACCTGCATGAGGTGTCTCGTGAATGCCCGCTCGGCCGCCCGCACGCTGCTGATCATGCTGCTCGGCATCGGCCTGGTCGCGGGCGTCACCGCCTGCAGCAGCGGCACCTCCGGCACCAGCGGCACCCGCGGCCCGGTGACGGCCAGTGTCGGCGACCTCGACCCGGTGGCGATCGGACCCGAACCCACCCCGGTGCTCCCAGCGACCGTGAAGTCCTTCGACGGCAGCGACGTCACTGTCACCGACACCAGCCGCATCATTGCCGCCGACCGGTACGGCACCCTCGCCCAGACCGTCGTCGCGCTCGGCCTCCGGTCAAAACTGGTCGGCCGCTCCAACTCTGCGGCGTTCCCCGCCGTCCAGGACCTGCCCACCGTCTCCAGCGGCGCGGGCACCCTGAGCGTGGAATCGGTTGCGGCACTGCGGCCCACGGTGTTCCTCACCGACACCACCGCCGTCACCCCCGCCCTGCGCGAGCAGCTCAAGGCGCTGGGCATCACCGTGGTCTACTTCGACCCGCAGCGCACCATGGACGGCGTCGTCCCCCAGATCCAGGCCGTCGCCGCCGCGCTCGGCGTCCCCGACGCCGGCAAGGCCCTGGCGCAGCGCACCCGCGACGAGATCTCCGCGGCCACCGCCTCGGTGCCGCACCAGGATTCGAAGCCCAAGATCGCGTTCCTGTACCTGCGCAGCACCGCCATCACCATGATCGCGGGCCCCGGCTCCGGCGCCGACTCGCTGATCACCGCTCTCGGCGGCATCGACGCCGGCACCGCGTCGGGCATCACCCAGGAATTCCTGCCCATCACCAGCGAAGCCATGATCGCCGCCGCCCCCGACGTCTTCCTGCTCATGACCGACGGCCTGGCCTCCGTCGGCGGCGTCGACGGGCTCGAGAAGATCCCCGGCGTCGCCCAGACCCCCGCCGGGCGCGACCGCCGGGTGGTCGACATGTCCGACGCCGTGCTGCTGTCCTTCGGCCCGAACACCGGCCGCGTCCTCACCGCCCTCGTCAAAGCCGTCTACGGCACCAGCAACGCATGACCGACCCGCAAGCCCCGCAACCCGATTCGGCCACCACACCGGGCACTGACGCACCGGATGCCAACGGGGCCCACCCGGCCGCGGGCAACGCGACGAACCCACCCTCCGGGACACCGAGGAACGCAACTACCGGTCACAGGGCAGTCGAGGTCTCCGAATCCGAGCAGGAATCTGTTGCCGCACACCGGTTTCCGGCCAGCGTCGACCGGGCTCCGGCCGGTCGGCGCAGCCGCTCGCGCACCACGCTGATCTTCGCCGCGGCCCTGGCCGGACTGGTTGTGCTGGCCCTGTTCTCCGCGGCCATCGGACAGGTGCCGACCAGCCCCGCCGAGGTCGCAGGCAGCGTGTTCCACCGCATCGGGCTGGATTGGGGGCCGTTGCCGCACCATCCCGCCGGATACGTGACGTTGTGGGAGGTGCGGTTCCCGCGCGTCGTGCTCGCGGTGCTCGTGGGCGCGGCACTTGCCACCGCGGGCGCGCTGCTGCAGGGTGTGTTCGCCAACCCGCTCGCCGAACCCGGCGTCATCGGCGTGTCCGCGGGCGCGGCGGTCGGGGCGGGTGCGGTCATCGTGGTCGGCGGCGCGTTCACCGCGGCCTGGTCGGTGGCGGCGGGTGCGTTCGTCGCCGGGCTGGGCACCACCCTGCTGGTGTATCTACTCTCGCGCTCGGGCGGCCGCACCGAAGTGGTGACCTTGATCCTCACCGGTGTCGCCATCAACGCCTTCGCCGGTGGCGTGATCTCTTTCCTGCTGTTCAAGGCGTCCCCGGCGGCACGCGATCAGCTGGTGTTCTGGCAGATGGGCAGCCTCAACGGCGCCACCTGGCAGGCGGTCAACGTGGTGTGGCCGCTGACCCTGCTCGGTATCGCGGCCGCGATCTGGATGGCCCCGCGCCTGGACCTGCTCGCCCTCGGTGAATCCGCGGCCCGCCACCTCGGTGTCGACGTGGAACGGTTGCGGCGCAACATCATCGTGGTCGTCGCGGTGCTCGCCACCGCCGGCGTCGCCTTCACCGGCATCATCCTGTTCGTCGGATTGATCGTGCCGCACCTGGTGCGCATGCTCGTCGGGCCCGGACACCGGGTGCTGATCCCACTGTCGGCGATCCTCGGCGCGGCGGTACTCGTTGCCGCCGACATCGGGGCCCGCGCCCTGGTCCACAACGCGGACCTGCCGCTGGGCATGATCACCTCGCTGGTCGGCGGGCCGTTCTTCTTCTGGCTGCTGCGCCGCACCCGCGCACGATCGGGAGGCTGGGCATGAGCGGTCTCCGTGGGCTGGCAGCGGTTTTCGGGCGTTCCCCGGCACTGCCGGAGATGCCCGAACCGGGCGCGGTCACCTTGCGCGCCCGCAACGTCAGCGCCAAGCGCGGTGACCGCACGGTCCTCGAGGGCGTCGATTTCCCGGTGATCGCCGGGCAGATCGTGGCGCTGGTCGGACCCAACGGCGCCGGTAAGTCCACGCTGCTGGCCGCGCTCGCCGGGGAACTCGAACTGTCCGGCGGCAGCGTCGAACTCGACGGGCACGCCCTGACCCACTGGACCCACCTGGACATGGCGCGCCGCCGCGCGGTGCTGCCGCAGTCGCATACCGTCGGATTCCCGTTCCGCGCACGCGAAGTCGTGGCCATGGGACGCTCCCCGTGGGCGCGTACCGACCGTCAGGACCACGACGACGAGGCGATCGCCGCCGCCATGGCCGCCACCGACGTCGAACGCTTCGCCGCCCGACCCTTCCCGGCCCTGTCCGGCGGTGAACGCGCCCGTGTCGCCCTGGCCCGGGTACTGGCCCAGGACACCGCGACCCTGCTGCTCGACGAGCCGACCGCCGCACTCGATCTCGGCCACCAGGAGCAGGTGCTGCACCTGGCGCGCGAGCGCGCCGCCGCGGGCGCGGCCGTCGTGGTCGTGCTGCACGACCTCGGTGTCGCCGCCGCCTACGCCGACCGGGTCGCCGTCCTGGAAGCCGGGCGCATCGCCGCCGACGGCCCGCCCCGCCAGATCCTCACCCCGGAACTGCTCACCCGCGTCTACCAGCACCCGGTCGACGTCTTCGACCACCCGGTGACCGGCGCGCAACTGGTGCTGCCCGTCCGCGGCTGACCCGCCGAAACCCGTGCGGGCCATGCGCATTCGGCCCGGCCCGCACGGCGGCAGCGCCGATCAGAGCTGCTGCTGACCCCACAGCAGCCGCAGCACGCCGTTGCCCAGCCACACCGCGAACATCACCACACCCGCCACCGGAGTCCAGGCCAGGCCCAGCAGCACCGACGCCGCGCCGAACCACCCGACCTCCAAGACCACGCGCCGCCAACCGGTTTGCGGGAACCGGGGATCCTTGGCCGCGCCGAACAGCGCCCACACCACGATGAACACCGCCGGGGCTGCCAGCCCCAGCAGCACCCGCACCACGATCGGGGCGGACACGGTGAAACCCCACCACGCCGCCGCACTCAGCACCAACAGTTCCAGCAGGAACATCACCAACAGGTTCGCGCCTTTGAGCACGCTCATCGCCAGACCAACTTCAACACCGCAGGAGTCAACAACATGCGGATCACGGTGGCGTCCAACACCAGTGCCGCGATCATGCCGTAGGCAATGTATTTCATCAGCACCAGATCTGAGAACCCGAACGCCCCGGTCACCACGATCAGAATCGCCGCCGCCGAGGTGATCACGCCGCCGGTGTGTGCGATGCCGTAGCGGATCGCCTCGGGCGCACCGGCTCCCGCCGCGCGCGCCTCCGCCATCCGCGACTGCAGGAACACCTCGTAGTCGGTCGACAGGCCGAACAGCACAGTCACGATCAGCACCAGCACCGCGAACATGAGCGGGCCCGGCGTGAAATCGAACAGGCCCGCGCCGTGGCCCTCCACGAAGATCCAGGTCAGCACCCCCAGGGTGGCGCCGAGGCTGAGCGCGCTCATCACCACCGCCTTGATCGCCAGCACCAGCGACCGGAACGCCGCGTACATCAACGCGATCGCCGCCACGACCAGGATCGCCGCCAGCAGCGGCAGCCCCTTGATGAGCCCCTGGATCGAATCGCGTTCCAGTGCGGGCACACCCCCGACCATCACCTGCACCCCGTCCGGTTGCGGGATCGAACGCAGCGCCGCGATCACACTGTCGGCGTCGCGTTTGTCGCGCAGCCCGCTGGCCAGCACCGTCACCCGATCCTTGGTCGGCGCGGCCGGATCGAACGGCCCCGTCATCTCCGGGCCGACGATCTGATCGGCCGTATAGCGGATATCGGAGAGCTGCTGCGGGTTCGCGCCCACGACCACCAGCTTCAACGGCTCGGTGCGGAACTGCGGGAACACGCGGTCGAAGTCCTGCTGTGCCACCCGCGCCGGATTGTCCGACGCCAGATACCGCTCGCTCAGACCCCCGAACTCGATACTGCGGAACGGCAGGATCAGCACCAGCAGTATCAGCACCACCGGCACGATCACCAGCCACGGCTTGCGCATCGCGAAGAGCGCCAGCCGCGAGAAGAATCCGGCATCGATCTGCTCGGCGGTGCGAACACCGGCCGGCCCGTACCGGCCCCACAGATCAATACGCCGCCCCACGATCGACAACACCGCCGGTAGCGCCGTCACCGATAGCACCGCCGCCAGCAGAACCGAGGAGATACCGCCCAGCGGTACCGATCGCAGCACACCATTGGGGTAGATGAACAACGCGCCCAGGCTCACCGCGATGATCGCCGCCGAGAACAACACCGTCCGCCCTGCCGTCGCCACCGTCCGCGCGGTCGCCTCCTCGACGCTGCGGCCCGCCGCCAGTTCCTCCCGGAACCGGGTCACCGCGAACAGGCCGTAGTCGATCGCCAGCCCCAGGCTCACGAGCGTGACCACCGCCGAGGCGAACACGTTGACCTGCAGATGATTCGTCAGCAGCCGCATGATGCCCTGACTGCCCAGGATCGTCATGCCGCCGATCAACACCGGCAGCAGCGCCCCCACCACGCCGCCGAACACGAAATACAGCAGGATCGCCACCAGCGGCAGCGCGATCAGCTCCGCCCGGTGGATGTCGTCCTGCATGCCGGTGTTGATGCCCTCCACCACCGGCTGCAATCCGGCCAGCTGCACCGTCGTCCCGCCCGGCCCGGAACCGGTTGCGCCCGCGTGGAATTCGCTCTTGATGGCCAGATAGTTGTCGACGGTGTCGGTGCCGCCGCGCCCGCGCAGCCCGATGCTGGCGAAGGCGTGCGTGCGTGAGGCGTCGGCGAACTGCCCCATCAGCGCGCCGTCCCAATACGAGTCGATCTTCAGGATCCGATCGGGATGCTCGGTGCGCAGGCGGGTCAACTCCGCCGCCACCGCCGAGCGCACCGGCTCGTCGTCGACGGTCAGCCCGGGCGGGGCGGTGTAGATGGCGATCAGATCCGCGTCGGTGTCGCGCCCGAAGGTGGCATCGGCCAGCTTCGACGCCGCCACCGACTGACTCGATTCGTCGAACCAGCCCTCCTGGGTGAGGTGATCGCCCAGGTCCCGCCCGTAGAACCCCGACGCCAGCACCACCAGCCCGAACACGGCGAACACCGCGAACCGGAAACGGTGGATCAGCCGCCCCCACCGCAGGGATCCGGCCTCGAGCATCAGCCGCAGGCCGCGGTCTTGTAGTCGGCCGAACGCAGAATGCCGCACAGGTCGGTGCGCGAGATCTTCCAGCGCCCGTCCTTGTACACGAAATGCACCACCGTGGTGCGCACATCGGTGCCGGTGCCGTCCTTGTCCAGGCTCAGCGTCGCGGTCAGAGTGCCGTCGTGATTGTCGAACACCGGGTCCTTGACCCCGTACACCGCGCGCGGATGATCGGCCAGCGCCTTGTACATGTCCGGGATCGCATCCTTGAACGTCTCCCCGTCCTCGATCAGCGCGGTCCGGTCACTGTCGGGCAGATTGGGATCCAGCGCGCTCTTGATCTGGGCGTCCAGCTCCTGCGCGGTCGGGATGGTCGGCTTGTTGGCGCTGCTCTGCGCGGCCGCGGCGGCCGAGGACGAGCTCAGTGCCGCGTACGCCGAGGACCGTGCCTGGGCCACCTTGGACTCGTCGTCGGAGCCGCCGCACGCGGCGATCGACGCGCCGAGCACGATCAGCAGGAGCGCGGCGGCGGCCGGTCGTCGAAGTCGCATCAACATCCTCGTCAGCTCGAACTGCGGTTGTGTGCCGCTAGTTTGTCACGCGCTGCGCCCGAGGATGATTCCTGTGTCGCAGACATCGCTTCCGCTCGGCCGGCTCACATGCCGTCGATGACCGCGCTGAGCCGGCCCAGCAGCGCCCGCACCGTGATGGCCTCGCGCGGCTGCGTGGCCGGCACCCGCGTGGCCTGCGGAATCAGATCGCGTACCAGCGCCACCACGCTGCGCTCGTCGTCGAGATCGATATCGGTCACCGGCGCCAGCGCCACCGCTTCGACGTCCTCCGGGCCCGGCACGGCGGTGGCCAGCCCGGGCCGGTAGATCTCGAGGGTGAGGGTCGCGCGGTGGGTGCGGAACGCGAAGGACCGCCCGTCCGCGGTGACCCCGAACCCGTGCGCGTAACGACCCACGGTCACGTCTTCGACGGTGAAGCCCGAGGTGTGGTCGGCTACCAACAGATCTCCCTGATACAGCACGCTTTTGCCATCCACGGTAACCGCACCCGCCGACAGCGCCACCGAAAGCCCATGTCACATCATGCAAATCGGCCGGGCAGGCGCGCGCCACGCCGCCGCGAAGACCCCCGCTTGTGGGGTGTGGTGACCGATCATGGTCAGATAAGGGAGCACGCATGATTTCGTCGGTCAGTTCGGTCAGTAAGGAGTTCGCTGCATGCGCCGTCGCGGCTGGATCGGTTCAGCCCTCGCGGGTGTGACCGTGGTGACCCTGCTGGCGGGCTGTTCCTCCCAGGAGAACAACGCCGACAACGCCACTCGCGACCCTGCCACCCCCGCCGCCGCGCCCGCGGCCACCGCGGCGCCCGCCGGGGAGGTGACCCCCAGCACCCCGATCTCGCTGCTGGTCTCCGAACCGGCCACCGGAATCCTCGCCGCGGCGACCATCGTCGGCGACGCGCCCGTGCTGCGGCTCACCGACAACGCCACGCCCGGCAACCACAAGACCACCGATGTCCCGCTGCCGGGCAGGGCCGCCTCGCTGGCGCTCGGCAAGCCCGGCGAGATCCTGGTCGCGGTGCCCGGCAAGATCCTTCGCGTCGACGCCGCCTCGGCCAAGGTCGGCGAGATCACGATCGACGGCGACGTGCACGCGGTGGCACTGCGCCCCGACGGCTCGCTGGTGGCGGGCCTGGCCAACGGCAAGGTGCTGCTGCTGGACGCGGACGGCACTGTGCGCCACAGCATTTCGGGTCTGTCCTCCGCCGATGCCGTCGAGGCCGGTGACGGCGCGGTGGTCGTGCTCGATCGCCGCCAGACCGCTATCGTCCAGCTCGACGGCACCAGCAAGCTCGGGCTGTCGCTGCGCGCGGGCGACGGGGCCTCGAACATGATCGGCGACCACTTCGGCCGCCGCATCGTCACCGATACCGCCGGGCAGGAACTGCTGGTCTACACCGCCGATCCCTTGGTCCTGCACCAGCGTTTCCCGGTAGGCTCTTCGCCCTACGCACTCGCCTACGATCAGCGGTCCGAGACCGTGTGGGTGACGCTGACAGGCAGCAACGAAGTCGTCGGCTACGACCTGTCGACGGGTATACCGGTAGAGGTGGGGCGCTACCCGACGGTGCGCCAGCCCAACGCGGTGACCATCGACGGTCGCACCGGTGACATGTTCGTGGGATCCGCGACCGGTGACGGTCTGCAACGGATCGGCGCGAACCAGCGGAAGAGAGGGCAGTGATGGCTCGGGCCTCACGATCGGCGCACCAATCGCGCACATTACCGGAGGGCTGGGAGGAATCCAGCGACGAATGGGAATACGTGCCCCTGCGGCTGCCGCCCGGCATCAGCAGGGTCACCGCCTCCATGCGGCTGTCCATTCACGCCGAATACGGCGGCTGGGAGTTGTCGCGGGTGCGCGCCTACACCGACGGCAGCCGTCGCGTGTTACTGCGCCGCCGCAAGACCCCCCTGCTATCCCCGACACCCGAGGCGGTGATGTAACCCCCCATGTATGAGCGCCTGTACAGCCTGTTGCTGAAGGTGATGTTCCTGTTGCCGCCGGAACGCATCCACCACCTGGCCTTCGCCGCCATGCGGCTCGCGACTCGTTTCGCCCCGGGCCGCGCGCTGGCCGGCAGGCTGCTGGTGGCCGACGATCCGATCCTGCGCACCCGCGTGTTCGGCGTGGACTTCCCCGCGCCCCTGGGTCTGGCCGCCGGCTTCGACAAGAACGCCGACGGCGTCGACGCGTGGGGCCCGCTCGGTTTCGGCTATGCCGAGATCGGCACCGTCACCGCCCAGGCCCAGCCCGGCAACCCGGCCCCCCGGCTGTTCCGCCTGCCCGCGGACCGGGCGCTCATCAACCGCATGGGTTTCAACAACTTCGGCGCGGCCGCCGCCGCCGAACACCTGGCGGCGCGGCTGCCCGGCGGCGTCCCCATCGGCGCCAACATCGGCAAGACCAAGGTCGTCGAACCCGAGGACGCCGCGAGCGACTATGCCATCAGCGCGAAGCTGCTGGGCCCGCTGGCCGACTTCATGGTCGTCAACGTCAGCTCCCCCAACACCCCCGGCCTGCGCGACCTGCAGGCGGTGACCTCCCTTCGCCCGATCCTGCAGGCGGTCCTCGACACCGTCTCGGTCCCCGTCCTGGTCAAGATCGCCCCCGACCTGTCCGACGAGGACATCGACGCCGTCGCCGACCTCGCCGTCGAACTCGGCCTGGCCGGCATCGTCGCCACCAACACCACCATCCGCCGCGACGGCCTGCGCACCCCCGCCTCCGAAGTGGAACCGATCGGCGCAGGCGGGCTCTCGGGCGCCCCCGTCGCCGACCGCTCCCTCGAAGTCCTGCGCCGCCTCTACGCCCGAGTCGGCGACAAACTCGCCCTGATCTCGGTCGGCGGCATCGAAACCGCCGATCAAGCCTGGGAACGCATCCTGGCGGGTGCATCCCTCCTCCAGGGCTACACCGGCTTCATCTACGGCGGCCCCTTCTGGGCCAAGCGAATCCACCGCGGCCTTGCCGCCAAACTCCGCACCCACGGCTACACGAACCTCTCCGAAGCCGTCGGCGCTGAACACGAAACCAGCGCCTGACCGTACAGTTCCGCTCGCCCGGCCGCGACGTTCCGTCCGGCCGGGTGCAGTGGACGGTCATCCGTACCCCTCCGCCGACCATGATTCCCGGTCGGCGAAGCGGCCGAGCCTCGGCGGCAACGCTTTTCGATCAGCCCCACAGATGCCGTGAGCGAGCACCGGCGTGCGCGGGTGTCCGCGAGCCGGGAGAAGAATCGATCAGAGCCGGTATCGGCGCCTCGACGTCGGTGGTATGGCCCGGCTCCAGATCGAGATACAGGCGCTCGGCCAGACGCTGTGCCAACAGCATCACCACCCGGTCCACCCCGATCCCCAACCGAGCCGCGTGCTCCGCGGCCGCCAGATGCGCCTGCTCGTCGTGGACAACCGCAGGATCTGACAACAACTCATCCAGTTCCATCCCCGCCTGTGCCTGCTCCCGAGACAGCCGCTGCTGCGGCAACCAACTCAACCGCCACTCGCGTTCCCGGCGCCCCACCACCCGAAACGCATACTCGGGACTGAGATCGCTGGTCATGGCCCGCGCGGTGATATCCAGAGTCACAAGGTCCTCCCAAGGCTGTGGACGCGAGCCACGGGATCTCCGCCCCCGCGCCATCTTCCGCCCGCCGCGGTCGATAACCGCACCGGGCCTTGCCATCCCCTCATCGAATGTCCTCCCAGCATCGCATTCCAATCAGTCGGTATTTCACCGGTGTCACGAATTCCTCCCCGCCCCAAAAAGACTTCGAGATGTCGCTTCCCATCGCCACCCATCTCGTCGAAGTAATAGATCATGAAGTAATAGATCATCACGAAGGTTCCCCCCTCTGTCGCCGACGCTGCTGCAATATGGCCATCACATGTCGCACCGTGGTCCCGAGCTCGGCGGCGAGCACATCGGCATGCTCATCGGGTTCGGCACTGCCGCTGCATATCTCGGTCAGTTCGAGGGCTGCTCGGGCCTGTTCCCTGGTCAACAGTGGCTCAGGTCGCCAGCTCAGCGCCCATGCCGGCTCCGGGCACCTCGCTAGGCGCCGGGCCCATTCCGGGCTGTCGCTGCATGTGATCGATGAGTTGCTCTCGTAGATCACGACGGACTCCGATTCCGTGAGGGTCGTCGCCGAGAGGGCCGGCGGTTTCCGGAACGCCTCGAACCGGCCGATCGACTGGCGATGATCGGCCGGTGAAAGTCGTTGCCGAGGAGTGGTGAACGCGATTCCAGCGGACGACAACGTAGACGAATGTGGTTGTGCTGAAACGAAAAGAACCAATCAGCTGGCCTGGATACCCGCGACTTCGCCGTCGCGCTCCGTCTCGGGCTCGCCCGCCGCCGCGCGTACCCCGCGGTGAAAGCGACGAATCAGGAGAATCGCTCCCAGCATCAGGACCTCCGAACCAGCTGGAGGGGGACGACTTTCGTCTAGTCCAGTATGGCATTTGCCGTCATGGTTCGGCATTTGCCGTTGCCACAAGGGAATTGACGTTTTCCCTGTTCGTTAAACCTGCCCGGCGGTACTGTTGAGTCGAACGGCGAGTGTTGAGACGGATGGCGAGCGACGAGACCCCTCGAAATGCCGGTCCGGCCAAGGTGCCTCAGGATCCCGGCATGGCCGCCGTGCGCGGCATCCTCATCCGCCTGCGCAAGCGCTCGGGACTCAGCCTGGTCCGGCTGGACAATACCGAGATCGACACCACCGCACTCCTGCAGCTCAGCGTCGTGCGGCGCTATGCGCACCGGCTCCGGACGACACCCCAGGCAGCAGCGTCGGCGGTCATTTCCCAGGCGGCCGGTGAATTGCCCGCCACCCTTCGACTGATCATCGATGCCGAGCTCTGCCTTGGTCTGCTTCGTGAAACATCCCCCGCCGGAATCGATCTCGAGCATCTGTATGCTCCCGATCTCGGTGAGCGGCGTCGATTCCTGACTCTGCGGTGGCGCGAATTGCATGAGGCGTGGCAGACCGACGATATTCCTCCGGCTCCGACGGTGCGGAGTCTGCGAGGGGCGCCCGAGACGCAGGCGTTCACCGCACTGGCAACGCTGCTGGTTTCGGGCTCGGTCCCGATCACTCCCGGGAGCGGCACTGTGATGATCGTCGGGGACGCCGTCATCGATGACATCTATGTCGTGGAGGAGATCCCACAGGTAGGTAGGTCGGTGTGGGGTGACCACCGTCGCCACCCTGGCGGAAAGGGCTTGAATCGCGCGGTGGCGCTGGCCAGGTTCGGGCTCGACGTCAGGCTCATGACCGCTGTCGGAGACGATGCAGAAGGTCGCTGGGTCCAGGACTACCTGACGGAGAACGATGTCGATACAAGCCTGATACGGGTCAAGTTGCGTGCTCGCACGCCGGTGACCGCCGTGCTCATGACGTTGAGCGGACAGTACGGGGCAATCGCATTCAAGGAGAGTCGTCTCCGGCTGGATGAGGACGACCTGAATGCCTTGCCGACCCGTCAAGTCATCGGCCAATCGAAGGCAGTGGTGATCACCTTCGAACAATCGGTGGACGTCGTGGAACAGGTGCTACGCGTGGTGGACGCACTCAAGGCCGGCCGTCGAGGGGCTGCGAAGGCGCCGTGGCTGATCGTGAATGTGTCACCGGCGCAGGTCCTTCCGATGGCCATCCACCGTTACCTGCGCGCGATCGACTACTTGATCGGTACCCCGGCCGAGCTGGAAAGCCTCTGGCCGGGAGAATCGTCTGATGAAGCAGTAAAGCGGATACTCTGCTTCGGCACCGATGCCGTATGTGTTCTCGACGGCTCGCGTTGCGCGGTGTATCGCAGCCGTCATGCCCCGCTCGAGATCTCGCGGACCCCAGTGGTGTTGCCGGGCGCCGCCGGTGCGGCGTCAGCGTTCGCCTCGGCCTTGACCTACCGATTGGTGACATCTGGCCGAAGGGCCGACCGTGCGGACTTCGAATGGGCGATGGCGGCAATGGCTGCGACCGAACCCGTTTTCAACGCCGACGCTATGCCATCGATGGAGCGCGTCGAGGATTTCGCTGCCCGTGATGGCAGCGATCCTGGCGAGTCGGCTAACTTTCAGTAACCAAACTCTGTGTCGAAGGCGAGCCTGGCGGGTTCCGTCGCGCTAGACTGCGCCGGGCCCATGTCTGTGCCGCGAATTCCGCGCGGTCACACGGGCCTTTTTGCCTATCCGAAGGAACGTTCGAGGACAGCAGGGGATCGCGTGGACACAGCAGGTACACAGGAGTGCCGCCCGTCGACCTGGCGCACCCCTGCTCAGGCGCCGGAATTGGTTGAGCCGCAACACCGTTTCACGCGTCGCGGACATGATGTGGACGTCCGGATCGTCGAAGTGAACCACAGTGCGAGCTTTGGTCATGCGCTAATCTTCGGCAATCCCCGGAATGGCTGCCTGGTCCGTGTCCACTCACGCTGTCTGTACGGCGATGCCCTCGCGTCGGAAGACTGTGATTGCGGGCCGGAGCTGATGGAGGCTTTGGACCAGATCCAATGCGAAGGTCACGGAGTCCTCGTCTACCTCGAGCAGGAGGGCAGGGGCGCTGGATTGCTCAACAAGGCGCGCGGCTATCGCCTCAGCCAAGAGCGCGGCATCGACACGTTCGCCAGCTACCGGGCGCTGGGGTTGCCGCCCGACTCGCGCACGTATGCCCACGCTGCAGAAACCCTCCTGCAGTTGGGCTTGCAGTCGATTCGGCTGCTGACCAACAACCCGGACAAAGCAGAGGCTCTGCGCGAGGAAGGTTTGGCCATCACCACGGTGCCTCTCGTCACTGAGCCACGCAACCAATCCGTCCGCGACTACTTGGCCGCGAAACGAGTTCACCGTGGGCACCGCATTCCGCGGTGGTGGTGGCTTCATCGCTGGAGCAACCGTGTGTGCAGCGCCGCGACGTTGCTCCTTTTCGGGCTGGCCTCGGCCGCACTGGCCATTGCGGCGCGTCCGGCGGCGATTGCGGTCTGGGAACGTGCGGTTCCGTCTGCAGTGCTCCCCGCTGGTGGATTCGCTGCTTGCGCGGTCGGATTCGCTGCCGCCGCCGGCCTGGTTGCAGGACGGTACCTGTCGCCGCGACGTCGTTTGCTGGCAGCCCGAGTCCGCACATTGAACACCCGTAATCGATTGCGGTAGAGCGATCTTCGGCGTTCGAAGCTGCGTCGATTTTCCAGAGGCGGCGGCGGATCTCCGGATGGTTCGGCCATAATTACTCGAGGCGAACTATCGACGGGGATGCGGTGGAAGACCTTCAGCTGACCGAGCATTCACTCTCTCGTAAGGGTCGGGAGATGCCGGTGCGGGTGGTGGAACTGCGCGACGATCCCGATGGGGCCTCCGGACAGATCCTCGGCCACGTTTTGGTTTTCGGCCACCCGGGTGATGGATGCCTGGTTCGCATCCACTCACGGTGCCTCTATGGAGATGTCCTCCAGTCCGACGATTGTGACTGCGGACCGGAATTGGAGCTGGCCATGGACCTGATCCAGGACGAGGACGGCCAGGGCGTGCTCATTTACCTGGAACAGGAAGGCCGGGGCGAAGGCCTGGTGGTCAAGGCGATGGGGCTGCGAACCGGCGAACAGACGGGGGCGGACACCTTCGACGCGTACCGAATGCTGGGCCATCCCATCGACTCTCGCTGCTACGACCATGCGGCGGACGCACTGTCCGATCTTGGTCTGCGTGAGGTGCGTCTGATGACCAACAATCCGGACAAGGTGCAGGCCGTACAGGATGCAGGGCTGAAGGTCGAAGCGGTACCGCTGGTGACCGAGCCGCGTAGCGAGCGGGCGGCACGGTACATGGAGGCCAAACGGCGAACCACCAACCACGGCTATCCGCGCCCGGCAGCAGAAGGATCGGCGGGATTCGGTTCACGGACCAGAGATTCCACCGGGCATCGCCCCGATCGATAATTCCGGCCACCGGTATGGCCGATGTAGCCCGCGACACAACCGTGATGGTCTGGTTACGATGAGTGAGCCGCGCCACAGATGGCGCGTGGCCATCGCGTGATCGGGTTGGTCGTTCTCTCGGACGTCGAGGTTCGCGCAGGTGGGTGCGCGTGTGGCGGGTGAAGCGAGAGGCAATCGGGAAAAGGGTTATGACGACTGACATCGGGTATGCGCACGCAACTGGGAAGACCGTTCACACGATTCCGCAGGCGTTCCAGGAGACATTGACGCTGCGGCCGGGGCAGGTGGCACTGCGGACGGTCGGGGGGACACAGCAGATCACCTGGCGCGAGTACGGGGAGCGGGTGCGCGCCATCGCGGCGGGGCTGGCCGGGCTGGGGGTGGGGCGCGGGGACACCGTGGGGATCATGTTGACCAACCGGCCGGAATTCAATCTGGTCGATACCGCGGCGTTGCACGTCGGGGCGACGCCGTTCTCGATCTACAACACCAGCTCCCCCGAGCAGATCGCGCACCTGTTCACCAATGCCGAGAACAAGGTCGTGATCACCGAGCCCGCGTTCCTGGACGTGGTGCGCGCGGCGGGCGTCGAGCTGGAATACATTGTGCTGGTGGAGGGTTCGGCGGCGGGCACGCTGACCCTGGCCGAGGTGGAGGCCGCGCCGAAGGAGGACTTCGACTTCGATGCCGCCTGGCAGGCCGTGCAGCCCGACGATGTCGCGACGCTGATCTACACCTCGGGCACCACCGGCCCCTCCAAGGGTGTGGAGCTCACCCACGCCAATGTGGTGGCTCAGATCGTGGGCCTGGTCGAGGGCCCGCTGACCGTCGGCCTCGACGACCGCTCGGTGTCCTACCTGCCGGCCGCCCATGTGGCCGACCGTATTTCGGGCCACTGCGCCAATCTGTTCACCGGCGTGCAGGTGACCTGCGTGCCCGACCCGCGGGAGATCGCCGCCGCCCTGCCCGACGCCCGCCCGACCGCGTTCTTCGGCGTGCCGCGCGTGTGGCAGAAGATCAAGGCCGGGATCGACGCCAAGCTCGCCACCGAGGCCAGCCCGGTGAAGAAGGCCCTGGCCAACTGGGCGCTCGGGGTCGGCGCGCAGGCCGCCCGCGCGGATCTGGCCGGCACCGGCCGTGGCCCGCTGCTGGATGTGCAGCACAAGCTGGCCGATGCGCTGGTGCTGTCGAAGCTGCGCCACGCCCTGGGCTTCGACGAGTTGCGCGTCGCCGCCTCCGGCGCGGCCGCGATCCCGCCGGAGACCCTGGAATACCTGCTGGGCCTGGGCTTCACGGTGACCGAGGTGTGGGGAATGTCGGAGACCTCCGGCGTCGGCACCTACACCCCGCTGGCCAAGCCGAAGCCGGGCACCGTCGGTGTTCCGTTGCGCGGGGTGGAGATTCGCCTGGGCGAGGACGGGGAACTGCTCGTCCGCGGCGGCATCGTCACCCACGGCTACCGCAAGATGCCCGACAAGACCGCCGAAGCCATCGACGGCGACGGCTGGCTGCACACCGGTGACGTCGCCACCATCGACGGCGACGGCTACGTCAGCATCGTGGACCGCAAGAAGGAACTCATCATCAACGAGGCGGGAAAGAACCTGTCTCCCACCAATATCGAGAACACCGTCAAGGCAGTGTCCTCGCTGGTCGGCCAGGTGGTGGCGATCGGTGACGCCAAGCCGTTCATCTCCGCGCTCATCGTGCTCGACCCGGACACCGCGGTGGTGCGGGCCAAGGCCCTGGGCACGCCCGACGCCGAGCTGAAGACCCTGGCCGCGCACCCGGAGATCGTCGCCGAGATCAAGGCCGCGGTCGCCGAGGCCAATGCCAAGCTCTCGCGGGTGGAGCAGATCAAGCGCTTCACCATCCTGGATCTGGGCTGGGAACCCGGCGGTGACGAACTCACCCCGACCCTCAAGCTCAAGCGCAACCCGATCGCGGCCAAATACGCCACCGAGATCGCCGCGCTGTATCTGACCCCGCCGCCGGGCGGTGTGATCAACATGAGCTGATCCGGGGTCGCGCGGCCACCACACGCCACCGGAACAAATGTGGGCCTGGACGAGTCGTCCAGGCCCACAGCTGTTTTCGCGTCCGCGGCTACGGGCGCCGCGTCGCCGGTGGTGTCACCCGCGCGCCGCGGCGGACCGGGTCACCCGTGCCAGCAGATCGCTCATCGACTCGGCGATCCGCCCCATCCGGCGGTGACTGTGCTCGGCGGTGTCGTACTCCACCTGAATCGTCAGCCGATCTCCGACAGTGAAGATCGTCATCTTCGGCGGCATGCCGGCCGCCATCGCGAACACCTCGTCCCGCACGAACTCCAGGCCCGCGGGCATCGGATGCGCGGGCAGCCGGCCCATATTCGACAGTGCGATCGCCGGCGCACTCGACAGCACCGCCGCCACCTCCGGCGCCAGCGCCCGCTGCGCGGCCCGCATGAACAGCGCCGGGAACCGGGTGTCCAGCATCTGCCGCATGGTCGCGTCGACCACCGCGCCCAGCGCCCGCGGATCGGCATCCCGATCCACCAGCGCCGGGGTCCCCGCCCCCGAGGCGCAATTGAGCATCGTCGAGACCGGCAGTCGCGGCGACAGTTCCGGTCGCAGATCTGCGGCATGCCCACACATCAACGGCAGCGGCCCGTCCTCGGCGAGCTCGGCGCGCACCGCCGCCAGGGCGGCACCGGCCAGCAAGCTGTTGACCGAGATCCCTTGTCCGCGTGCCACCTCCACCAGTTCGTCGGTGTGACCGGGCGACAATTCGACGCGGCGCAACGCCAATCGCCCGCCGGGATCGCCCGACCCGTCGCCGTCGTGCGGCAAGGTCCGCGGTGCCGCCTCGGGCCCGACGTTCGCCGCCATCTCCCCTACCTGCGTGAGGAATCCGTCGACCTCGGCGTCGGTCGTGACCCGCGCCAGCAGTTGATCGACCCCGTCGAGCAGGTCCCGATCCGAATCCTCCAGCGGTAGTGCCGTTCCCGCGAAGTGTGCGCTGTAGCGCCGCCACATCTCGTCCAGCAGCGCGAAAGCCGAACGCCCATCGCTGATCCCGTGATGGATGACCAGCACGATGCGGCTGACCACGGGCCCGCGCAGCAGCACCGCCCGGAACAACCCCGCACTCCAGTCCGGGCGGGTATTGACCAGTTCCCAGTACTGGTCGGCCTCGCCGTCATACACCTCCAGCGGCGGCACATAGGTCTCGTTCACGTCGAACCGCGATACCCCCGCCACGGTGACGGCCAGGCTGCGTAGCAGCACATGCCCGGCCGCGAGTTCGCCGAGCACCCGCCGCAGCACGGCGGGGTCGATCGCACCGCGCACGGTGGTGCCGATGAACAGCGGCATCCCGCCGATCGGCACGCTGCCGAGGCGGGTGTCGGTGGCGAAGTAGCTGGTTTCGAAGGGGGACAACAGTCTCTGCTGAGTCATCTCGGGGCTCGTACTTCCGTGTGATGGATCGTGCCGAACTCGACCATACACACGTTTCATACGAGCGTACAAAACAACTGTTTGAAACAACTGTTACAAACGACCGTTTCACCCGGTGCTAGGCTCTAGCGCCGTGGGAACCCGAGAAGACCTCCTCGCCGCGACCAAGCAGTGCCTGGCCGACCGCGGCTACGCCCGCACCACCGTGCGCGACATCGTGGCCGCCTCCGGCGCCAACCTCGCGGCCATCAACTACCACTTCGGCACCCGCGACAAGCTGCTGAACCAGGCCATGCTCGAGGCCACCGCCGCCGCCGTGCAGCAGATCCTCGACTCCCTGCCCGCCGATCGCACCGGCGACCCGGCCACCCGCCTGAACACCTTCTGGCACAAACTCATCGACTCGTTCACCACCGACCGGGTGATCTGGACCGCCAATATCGAATCCACGGCTCAGGCCCTGCACTCCCCCACCCTGCGCGCGGAAACCGGTGCCGCACAGCAACAAGCCCGCGCCGGCCTGACCGCAGCCCTCGGCACCGGCGACCCCGCCATCGGCGCACTCCTGCAAACCCTCATCGGCGGCCTGCTGGTCCAATACCTCATCGACCCCGATCACTCCCCCACGCCGGAAGATCTCGCCGCAGGTCTGCGCGGGCTCGCCGAACTCTCGACCCCCGACTAGCCGGACACGACTGTGGCCCTGAGCGAATCGCTCAGGGCCACAACGGTTTCGCAGACGAAGCTACTACTTCTCCTCGTAGGTGGCGATGATCTGGGCCCGCGCCAGCGTGTGGAAGAACAGGTTGAAGCCCAGGTAGGCCGGGGTGCCGTTGGCATCGATGTCCAAGGCGTCCACGTCGACGGCGTGCACGGTAATGAAGTAGCGGTGGTACCCGTGCCCGGCCGGCGGAGCCGCGCCCACATAACCGGGGAACCCGCCGTCATTGCGCAGCTGGACGGCGCCAGTGGGGAGGCTGCCGCCCTCGCTGCCGGCGCCGCTGGGCAGCGAGGTGACCGAGGCGGGGATATTGGCCACGGCCCAGTGCCAGAAGCCGGACGAGGTGGGAGCATCCGGGTCGTAGACGGTGACCGCGAAACTCTTGGTCTCGGCCGGGAATCCGGACCACGACAGCTGGGGGGAGATGTCCTTGCCGCCCGCGCCGAACACTCCGGAGACCTGATCGTTCGCGAACGGCGCTCCGTC
This sequence comes from Nocardia sp. NPDC101769, assembly GCF_044766925.1. Classification (NCBI taxonomy): domain Bacteria; kingdom Bacillati; phylum Actinomycetota; class Actinomycetes; order Mycobacteriales; family Nocardiaceae; genus Nocardia; species Nocardia sp. NPDC101769. Next base: position 46,618 of record NZ_JBIWMX010000039.1, read on the forward strand.
GGTGACGTCGGCGGAGGTAACGGTGAAGCTGGGGACCTGGGGCAGCGGGGCGTAAGGGTTGTACGAATAGTCGGGCACGAGCGGTCCTTTCGAATCGTCAGCTGTGCAACAGGAAGTGTTCCAGAACTGCCTCGATCGAGGTCAACCGCCTCGATCACGTCCGGGCTGCATCAGAATTCCAGTCTCCCTCCAGTTTTGAGGGCCTCGACGATTCCATCGCCGCCGAGTTGTCCACTGCCGGGCGAATGTAGCCCTCCTTGTCAATGTAATGGACGATCGTGACCGTCGATGCTTCCGCATGCCCCAGTTGAGCGCTCGCCCGCGACGCATCACCGGTCTTACCCCTGACATGGGTCGCGGCGGTATCTCTGAAGTTGCCGTACTGCACCCAGTCCATCGATATGCCCCCCACGACCCGCCGCAGCAGTCCCTCGGCCCCTGCGATGGACAGGTGCTTTTTCCGCATCGTCACCAGGACGTGCGCGCCCTCGTCGATATCGCCCGCGCGGCGTCGCCATTCCCGAAGCTCGAGGGTCAGCCGCATCGGAACAGTCAGGTAATAGGGGGACCCGTTGTTCTTGTGCTTGTCCTGCCGGTGCGCGTTGCCGCCGTTGGACGCCTGCACCACGGTGCCGCAGATATGGATGACGGCGCTGGGTATGCAGCGATTGGCGCTCAACTGCGTTACCATTCAACTGTCCAACAGTTCGTGCTACTCCAAGATACGGAAACTGTTGGGATGCCAGCAAACCGACCGCCTGCGCATGAATGAATTCACAAGCAGCGCAAGGGACTTCGCGCAACGCAATGTCAATGACAGATCATGCCGTCTGCCGGGCACCACGTGCCATACCCGAATCCCGTGTAGGGCTTAACGATCCCCCTAAACGGACAAATAAGACCCGGCGGCCGGCCGGTACTCGCACCCGAAAAACCCGCCCATCAACAACACCACGAACCCGCGAGTAATACCCACGCACGTCCAGGCGAAAAACACACCTACCGAGATGCCCCCTGGCCGATCGCGACACCACCCTCTGTCACGAATTGCGCCGCGGATGGTCGAGTAGCGCCTGCCACGCCTTGGACAACGGCAGAGACGCGCCGGGCTCGCCCGGAATCACGGTGACGCCCCACTGGCCGAGGTTGCGAAGGGCGTCGCGGATCGGCGGGAAACTCATCTGAGCGTCGTTCGAATACGGCACCGCCACAACCGGCTTCTGCATCCCCACGGCCTCAACCAACAGCCCGAGCGGAAGGGTATCGGAGATCCCGGTAGCCCACTTCGCTGCCGAATTGCACGTCAGTGGCGCGACGATCAACCCATCGGCGGGTGGGAGCAGATCCGGTGTCCCAGGGTCCTTATACGTACTCCGCACTGGCCACCCCGTCTTGGATTCGAGAGCCCCGGCGTCGATGAACCTGAGCCCGGACGGAGACGCGATCACGCACACATCCCAGCCACCGGCCTGCGCGAGATCAACCAGCGTCGCGACTTCCGGTGCTCTCGACGAGCCGGTAACGATCGCATACAGCACCGGGACTCCCTGATCATTCATAGGATTAGCATGAATCATCGAGCCGAAGGGGAACCGCGGAGATGGCCACTGCAGCGAAGACCGGCACCGACGATGGCTGCTTCGTCGGAGGCAGGGTTGCCGCAATTCGCAAGCGCCGCGGGATGACCCAGCAGATGCTGGCGGACCTTACCGGCAAATCGCGGGGCGCGATCGCCAAGTACGAGAACGGCGAACGGCCGGTCGACAGCCGCGACACCCTTCACGCCCTCGCGAAAGCATTGCAGTGCGATGTCCGTGATCTCACAGGGCACGAACAGGACCGATTCGATCCACGCACAGCCGAGTTCCACGCGACCGTCCCGACATCGAGGTCGCCCTGTGGACCTCCGGTAACACGACACAGACAGGACCTATCCGGAGCCTCGACGAACTCTGGGTAGCAGCGAATACCGCACGCGACCTTCGCATCGACTGCCAATACGGCCGAGTCGCTCCCATGCTCGCACCGCTTCTCACCGACTGCTACCGCCACACCAGAGACGCATCCGGAATCGAACAGGAAACGGCGTGGGATGTGCTGTCCTCCGTCGCTGACACGGTAGCGAAGGCTCTGCGCGCCTGGGGCTATCCTCAGCTGTCGTGGACCGCCGCTGACGAGTCCGAACGGGCCGCAAGCCATCTCGGGGGCACAGCCGTCACCGCAGCCGCCGCCTTCGACCGATCTCAGGTGCTCCTGTCCCGACCAGGCGCACTCCCCCGCGCGCTGCAAATCGCCGAGGACACCGTCGACAAGCTCACCGCAGACGCGAGAACGATCGGCGAGCTGGAGACGCTCGGCATGCTCCACCTCCAGGCCGGACTGGTCACGGCCAGCCTCGACGGTGACCCCACCGCACACCTCGATGAAGCCGACGAACTGGCAACACGCCTCGGCACTGCGCCCGCAGGGCAGTCGATTCTCCGCAACCCGACCTTCGGCGCGAATAATGTCGCGTTGTGGCGGATGTCAGCTGCGATGGAAAAACGAGATGCCAGCACCGTGATCAAGCTCGCCCCGACAGTGGATCCCGAACTGATTCCAGCGATGGGCCGACGGGCACAGTACTTCGTTGAGATCGGACGCGCCTACGCAATGGACAAGCAGTGGAACGCTTCACTGGCTGCCTTGCTCCGAGCCGAACACACCGCACCGCAACATGTCCGGAACATGAGCGTTGTCCGTGAACTCGTCGGATACATGATGCGCAGCGCGCGTCGAGACCTTGCCAGCGGCGACCTCGGACGACTCGCACAGCGGATAGGCGCAGTCCCCAGCTAGGCAGACGCCGCGCGAGCACATCCGCGGACCCAGCGGGGGTCATAGCGCCTCCACCTGCATGTGCCGGCGACCGGTTTGCCGGACAACCTGATCGTCCCTCGGCAATGCGTGCTCATACCGCCGACGAGAATCTGCCGCGCAAGATCTTCGAACGCCGCTACAGGATCGCGGTGCTTCTCGACGATGATCCGAGTTCCTCGATACCGAACAGACACAAACCAACCTGCCTCCGCGACCGGCACCCCCCTCGTGGAGGAATCCGAGCTCGATCTCCGTTGCGCCACTATGTCTTACGAGATCCAGGGCCGCATTCACCGCGTCCTCGTCCAACGCCGTCGCAGGTTCTGCCGTGTCCATATCGCCCAGTGTGACGCCAGGATGTCGAGTCGTGTCCCGCTGCGGGACAAAACCTCCGACGGTATCGGCAAGTCTATTGATCAGCGCCCGTTGCCCGGGTTGCCCCGACCCCCCAAAGGGGGAGCGTCGCCGACCGGACGACCGCAGCTGCGTTCGTAGCCAACCGGTCGGCGACGCCTCGGGCATTGGGGCACAACAACATCCACCGAACTGAACACAGTCCCCGAGGTTTCGATGCTGACGACATCGCTCCTGATCACCCTGGGTATATCACTCTCGGCGTTCACCGCCGCCGTGGTCTTCCGGCCACTACCCGTCCCCAAACGTGCCCCCGCCGCGCTCCCGGCCGACACCGCGGACGATCGACACCCGGACTGGCCTCACGAAGCACCCGAGTATCCATTGAGCCCCGAAGCGGCGCACCGAATCATGCAGAGCCACTGCGCTTGGAACGCCGAACACTGCGCGCGGAAAGCCGCCGCGTTCGATGTGCTCGTCGGAACAGGCGCGATCAAACCCAGGAGGCGGTGATGAAGAACAGGAACATCGGTCCCGTCGCTCAGAAGTGGGTCGACGACGGCTGCGAACAAGGCTATATCTCCAACCTCTGCCGGAGACGCGCCGAGGGAATCGCCAAGATCCACGCCACTTGCACCCCGCCGTGCCCCCGCGTCACCACCGCCCGGGAATACCTCGACCAGCACCCCGAACCGACGCCCAACGGCGAAACACGGTGAGACCGCACTACGTAGGAGGCTCGACGGTGGAAATCATCCACGCCTGGGCACACGACCTGGCCGACGCGGCAGGTCCCGGCTGGCGGGTCGAGGCAGAGCCGCAACCCCCATGCGGGTGGAACCTCATCGCTCCGGACGGCGCTGTGAAGTGCAGCGGAAGCCTGGACCAGATCGAAGCCTGGCTGATCCAGCAGGCCCGCAAACAAACGAAAGCACAAAAGAACAACAACTGGATGAGGTGAATTGCCTTGCGAAAGATCATGATCCGCACCGCACTGATTGCATCCACCGCCGCCGCACTCATCGTCGGCGCCGCATCCACGGCCAGTGCCAACGCTGACACGCAGGATGGCCCGGTCAGTCTCTCCGTCAAGGGCACCGGCCTCGACGTCAGGGAAATCGTCACCACCTATGCCAGCTCCGGCGGCGAAGGGCAGGTGCAGGCGTACTACATCGTCGTCGGCCCCGGAGGCGAGCCCAATCGCACCAACAGCGAGGCCATCCAGAACGGCGCGACGGGCGCTGGCGTCTACCGGGACAGCTACGGCCCGACCGGGACTTTCCTGGACGGGACCAAGATCTGCGCTGGGTGGTTCGACCCCACAGGGAAGGTCCACATCCCCGGCTACCCGTGTGTGACAATCCATTCATGACCACCCTTCGTGAGAAAGGCTGGGAGCCGGTCACCCCGATCGGCTCCCAGGGCGAATTCACTTGGCGCGTCTGGTGCGACGCACGTCGGCCCCCGGAGGCCGACTTGATGGGCTGGCCCGAAGGCGCTGATTTCTTGACGACCTTCATCGAAGTCACCAACGGCGCGGGCAAGCTCCACTCCGGCGGCATCGGCGGCATCCGTGAACCCGGCGAGCAACTCCGCTACTGCACCGGTGGACGCGACGGATTCCCGAAGTTCGTCACGGTCCGCGTTGCCGAAGATCGGCCTGGGATTCTGATCGAGACCAGTGAGCGGCGCATCGAAGTCCCCGCGGTCGAGCTCGGCGACCCTCATTTTGGGATGCGATTTTTCGCGATGCCGCTCGAAGACGGGGAAGACCTCGTAGCCGTCGTCAGCGGCGATGTCCGGCGTTGACATGTCGCGTTGACTGTCCGCCGCAACGGTCGACCTGAAATGCAAAGAATCGGCTCCGATCCTTCGGGATCGGAGCCGCTTTCGTACGTTCAACTGCTTGTTACCTTCGGCGGGTTGACCCAGTGCGCCAAGCGGACCAGCACGCCAGCGATGGCCTCACGCATCTGCAGCCCACCGCGGAACAACCTTCATCTCGACGACAGCACCTATAGCGTGGGCGTATCGGAGCAGGAAATCGAAGGTTGGGTCAGCCAATTCGGGATCGTCCTCAAAAGCGGCAACCTCGGCCGCGGTCAGTCCGGTTGCCTCGGCGATCTCGGACTGGAGGATGCGCTGATGCTTCCGCAGGCCAATCAAGTCGTTCAGCATCCGACGCCGAGTCTGGGTGAGGCGCATCGCGATTTCGACGTGGCGATCGTCGGCGAGCGGGATCATCCGGGAATCCCGGGCCGAATGACGAAGATCGCCCAAGGTGATTCCGTCCCTAAGTCCCTGGATAATTCGCTGTTCGTTAACTCTGCAACAGGAAGTGTTCCAGCACGCGGGTGCCGAATTCGAGCGATTCCACCGGAACCCGCTCGTCGACCCCGTGGAACAGGGCGGAGAAGTCCAGTTCGGGCGGTAGTCGCAGCGGCGCGAAACCGAAGCAGCGAATCCCCAACTTGGCGAAGGCTTTCGCGTCGGTGCCGCCGGAGAGCATATAGGGCACGGTGCGCCCGTTCGGATCGTGGGCCAGGATGGCGTCGTTCATCGCGTCGACGAGGTGCCCGTCGAAGGTGGTCTCGTAGGAGTCGAGCTTGGTGATCCACTCCCGCTCCACATCCGGGCCGATGAGCGCGTCCACCTCCTGCTCGAATTCGGCCTGCCGTCCCGGCACCACCCGGCAGTCGACGACGGCCTCGGCGGTCTGCGGAATCACATTGGCCTTGTAGCCTGCCCGCAGCATGGTCGGGTTGGCGGTATCGCGCAGGGTCGCGCCGATGATGCGGGAGATGGTGCCCAGTTTGGCCAGCTGACCCTCGATATCCGGTGAGCCGGGATCGAATTCGAGCCCGGACTCCTCGGCGACGGCGGCCAGGAACTCCGCGACCGAATCGGAGACCACCAACGGGAAGGTGTGGGTGCCCAGCCGCGCCACCGCCTGCGACAGGATCGTCACGGCGTTGTCCTCGTGCAGGAACGAGCCGTGCCCGGCACGGGCCTTGGCGCGCAACCGCATCCAGCCCAGGCCCTTCTCCGCGGTCTCGACCAGATACAGCCGCCGCTCGCTGCCGTCGGGCCGCGGCACGGTCAGCGAGAACCCGCCGACCTCGCCGACCGCCTCGGTGACGCCCTCGAACAGGTCGGGCCGGTGCTCGACCAGCCACTGGCAGCCCCAGCGCCCGCCGTTCTCCTCGTCGGCCACGAACGCCCACACGATGTCGCGCGGCGGCACCGTGCCCTCGATCTTGAACTGGCGGGCCACCGCCAGCATCATGCCGACCATGTCCTTCATGTCGATGGCCCCGCGTCCCCACACGTAGCCGTCACGCACCGCACCCGAGAACGGGTGCACGCTCCAGTCGGCGGCCTCGGCGGGTACCACGTCCAGATGCCCGTGGATCATCAGCGCCCCGCGCGAGGAGTCCGCGCCCGGCAGCCGCGCGAACACATTGCCGCGTCCCGGCGCACCCGATTCGACGTATTCGGTGGTGTACCCAGCCTCCTCGAGCTGTGCGGCCACCCACTGCGCGCACTCGCGCTCGCCCTTGGTGGTTTCCAGTTCGCCGGTATTGGAGGTGTCGAACCGGATCAGCGTGCTGACCAGGTCCACCACTTCCGAGACGGCGCGGGGGGTGCGGGTTTCGGCGGTTTCGGACACGTCACCTTTCCTACCACCTCCCCGGCACACCGTCGCCCACCGCCGCCCGCACGATCCGGCCCGCCGCAGGTCGGCAGACGACGAGGAATTGGAATCATCCGTGGCACAAGGGTTCCCGTGCCCGGCGGGAAAGCGCCCCGTGCGAATTCGATCGACGATGGCGGCGCGCTCAGCGCAGGAAACGGATCGTGTTGGTCAGCGTGGCCAGCAGCGAATCCAGGTGCTGGTCGGCGATGCGGCGTTCGAGGACCTGGAGGTCGAGGCGGGTGGCGGTGGCCCACAGCTCGCCCACGTGGGCCTGGACATCGACATCGGTCGCGGCCAGCACCCACAGCAGCGGCGGCCACAATCGGGCGGCCTGGGCCAGCGCGGGCAGCATGAGCAGGGTCGGGGCGTCGAGGGTTGCCAGGCGCAGGCCCGCACGGCGGCGCACCTCGGTGGGAGTGCGCGCGAGGGGTTCGAGGACCCCGCGCCACACGGCCAGGTCGCTGTTGCCGTCGACGGCGTCGACGAGGGTCTCGGCGATCTCCGTCAGCACCGGGTTGAGGGCCAGTCGGGTCAGGGCGTGCGGGCTCAGTCGCCCGAAGAAGCGCAGCATGTCGTCGGTGGCGTCGGCGGCGATATAGGTGGTGATCAGGTCCGCCACCGCCGAGGGCGGGGCCACGTCGAAGAGGATGTCGCCGACCGCGGCGATCACATCGGGGGCGCAGCGTGCGAACACCGACAGCGCCGCGAGCCGTAATTCCTTGGAACCATTGATGACCGTGCCCAACAGCCGCGGCAGCCGCTGACTGCTGCCCGCGAGCAGCTGCCGCATCACCGCACTGAGGGACTCGCCCGAATACGCGTAGGCGGCCGAGCGTATGAGGCCCTCGTCGTCGGAGACACCCTCCTCGATCGCCTGGATCAATTCCGGTGTCGCATAGGCCAGGAACGGCCCCGCGGTGATGTAGTCGCGCCGGGCGAGCAGCTCGTTCAGGATCGCCACCACCGGCGCGGGCGGCGCGTCGTCGGCGAGCTGACCGACCGTGCGCGGATCCAGATACGGCGCACAGTCCGCGGCATACCCGACATCGAGTCGCAGCAGCGCCTCGATCGCCTTGGCCGGATACTTCACCCCGATCGCGCCGGCCGCGCGCCCGGTCATGGTGGGCGGCACCAGCCGCTGCACGATCGGCAGCGAGATGCTCAGGGGGATGACGGGGACCAGCTTGGCGATGCGCTCGAACACCGGTGCATGCTGGTCGAAGAGGTTGCCCGCCATGCGTTGTTGCAGCTCGTGCAGCCGATGCGGGCCGAGCCGTTCGAGGTGGGCGAGCCGTTCCACCGGCACGTGCAGGGTCCGGGCCAGGAGGACGAGCTGGGCTCGCGTCACCAGTTCGGTCATAAGCCCGGTCGCACCGTGTACGCGTGGCAACCCGCGAATTCGACTGTGGCGGACATACTTTCCCCGTTTCCCCGGGTGACCCGAGCTGGGCCTCCGGATGTCGACCGCCCATCATAGAGGTGACCAGCGGGCGAAAGGTGCAAAAAGTGCAGAGTCCCTGTACACCGTTGGGATGCGGCCATGAGTCAACCCGCGGGGTGGTACCCCGAGCGTCCCGGCTCCCGGGTGATCCGCTGGTGGGATGGCAGCCTCCGGCCTGGCCATCGACACCGCCCCGAAGCAGGATTCGCGCGGCTGGAACCGACCGCGCAAGCGGTGCGCAAGCCGACGCAAGTGCCCGGTAATCGGCCACCACCACAGTGATTCTCATGAACGAGACACGAGATGTGGTGGTGGCCGGGGCCGGACCGGTCGGGCTGATGCTGGCCTGCGAGCTGCGGCTGGCGGGGGTGGACGTGCTGGTGGTCGAGCGTCTCGCCGAACCGGATCTGACGATCAAGGCGGGCGCGATCAATGTGCCCACCGCCCAGGCGCTGGGCCGGCGAGGTCTGGTGCCGGAGCTGCGGGCGGCCCACCAGGCGGCGCTGGCCCGCATGGGCCGGATGTTCGCGGGCGCAGCGGTTCCCACCGCGCCGCGGCGTCAACCGGCCGGCGCGCACTTCGCCGGGATCATGCTGTGGGCCGACAATGTCGACGGCGAGGATCCGGCCTTCGCCGATCTGGGCCCCGCGGCCGAATACCGCTTTCTCGATCAGCAGACCATCGAATCCGTCCTGGCCCGCCGCGCCGCGGACCTCGGAGTACCGGTGCGCCGCGGGGTCGAGGTGACCGGATTCGACGACGACGGGGTCGGTGTCACCGTCGACTGCGGCGGGCGGACCGTGCGCGCGGGCTGGCTCGTCGGCTGCGACGGCGGCCGCAGCACCGTGCGCAAGCTGGCCGGATTCGAATTCCCCGGCCTGGACCCCGAGATCACGGGCCGCCAGGCGCTGGTCGAGATGACCGGCGCGGAGGCCGTACCCCTGGGCTGGCACACCACGCCCACCGGAATCTTCGTCCACGGCCCCCAACCCGGCCGCATCCTGACCGTGGAACTCGACGGCCCACCCGCCGACCGCACCAACCCGGTCACCGCCCAGGAACTCGAGGACAGCTTCGAACGCGTCACCGGCGTGAAGGTGCAGATCTCCACGGTGGTTTCGGCCACCCGCTTCACCGACAACAGCCGCCAGGTCCCCGACTACCGCAGGGGCCGGGTCCTGCTGGCCGGCGACGCCGCCCACGTGCACTCCCCATTCGGTGGCCAGGGCCTGAACCTGGGAGTCGGCGATGCGGTCAACCTGGGCTGGAAGCTGGCCGCTGTGATCCGCGGCCGGTCCCCGGAGGCGTTGCTGGACACCTACACTCGCGAACGCCACCTGATCGGCGCCTGGGTGCTGGACTGGACGCGCGCGCAGATCGCGCTCATGCGCACCGATCCGCGCAGCCGGGCGCTGCGGGCGGTCACCACGGATCTGCTCGACACCCCGGCGGCCACCACCCGGGTCGTGAAGCAGCTCTCCGGCGTGCTGCACCGTTACGACCTGGGCAGCGGTGACCCGCTGGTCGGCGCGGCCACGCCCGATTTCGAACTGTCCGACGGCACGAGCGTGTCCTGCCACTTCGCCGACGGCCGTGGCCTGCTGCTGGATCCGTTCGACTCCCCCGCCCTGCGCGCCCAGGTCGAGCCGTGGGCGGATCGCATCCGGATCGTCACCGCCAAGTTCACCCGGCCGCACGAGCCGCTGTCGCTGCTGATCCGCCCCGACGGCATCGTCGCCTGGACCTCCGCCGAGCCGCATGACCTCGAACAGGCCCTGACCACCTGGTTCGGCAGCCCTGCGTGACCGCTCCCGCGGCACCTTCCCGCAGTGGGCGGCGCGCCGCACCACCGGAGCCGATGCCGGCAGCTCCCATGGCCGCGCCGGCGGTATCCGGTGAGTGAGACAGGCGTTTTCGGTCGGCGCGACGGGCTGGGACCGTTCGCGGTGAACGAGATGGAAGGACGGTGCGGTCGTGGGCAACTCGGGTGTGGCGTGGGATGTCGAGGCCGATGTGGTCGTCGTGGGATTCGGCGGGGCGGGCTGCGCGGCCGCCGTCGCGGCCCACGATGCCGGGGCGCGAGTGCTGGTGCTGGACAAGGAATCCGGTGACCGGGCCGGTGGCAGCACGCGGGTGTCGGGCGCGGTGTGGTTCGACAACCGGGATCCCGAGCGGGCCGCGGTCTACCTGCGCAGCCTCAGCGCCGGACGGCCGATCCCGGAACCGGTGGTGCAGGTGTGGGCGCAGGAGACCGCCCGCAACAGCGAGTGGATGGAAAGCCTCGGCATCCCGGTCGGTTTGGCGGTGCCCGCGCCACCGGAATTCCCCGACCTCGACGGCAGCGATGTCATGCGCGGGTGGATCGGCGTCGAGGGCCGCATGGGTGACGGACTGCTGTGGGCGGCCCTGTCGGACGCGGTCCGCGCTCGCGGCATCGAGGTCCGGTTGCAGACGCCCGCACACGAATTGATCACCGGCGACGGCACGGTGCTCGGCGTCCTGGCCACCGCACCGGACGGGACCGCCCTGCGGATCCGCGCCGACCGCGGAGTCGTGCTGGCCACCGGCGGATTCGAGGCGAACCCGGAGATGGTGCGCGATCACCTGCGCCTGACCGACCCGGTGGTCTGGGGCACGCCCGCCGCCACCGGCGACGGCCTGCGCATGGCGGTCAAGGCCGGAGCCGACCTGTGGCACATGTCCAACATGATGACCCTGCCCGGATTGCGTGCTCCCGGTTACGAAGCCGGGTTCTACACCGCGTTCCCCAACACCAACAGCTTCGTCTACCTCGGCCTCGACGGACGCCGCTACTGCAACGAACGGGTCGCCCTGGGCCACGGCCATGCCCGCATCAACGGCAGCTACCAGCTGTTCCCCACCGCCCCGATGCACATCGTCTTCGACGAATCCGCACGCCGCGCAGGCCCGATCGTGCCCGGACGCGAGCGCCTCGCCGTCGGCTGGGCCAGCCTGATCGAAGGCTACGAGTGGAGCGCCGACAACAGCGCCGAGATCGGCAAGGGCTGGATCCACCGCGCCGACACCCTCACCGAACTCGCCGACATCCTGCACGTGGACGCGGACGTTCTGCTGCAGACCGTCGACCGCTACAACGCCGCCTGCGCCGCCGGCCACGACGACCAGTTCGGCCGCCCCGCAAAGACTCTCGCACCGCTGTCCGAGCGGCCCTACTACGCTTTCACCGCCGCCCCCATCCTGGCCTGGAGCAATGGCGGCCCCCGTCGCAACGAAAACGCCGAAGTGCTCGATCCTTTCGGCGCGGTCATCCCCGGCCTCTACGCCGCAGGCAATGTCAGCTCCACCTATTCCTGGTGCAAGGACGGCGGTTTCCACATCGCCGACGCCCTCGCCTTCGGCCGCATCGCCGGTGGGCGCGCAGCCCACCGCGGCGGGCCCGCGTAGCTCGGAGCCAGCGAGGAGGGCGGGTCCGTCGCAGCCGTTTCGCCGCGCGCGAGGAACTCGTCCAGATCCGGCACGCCGTCCGGCTGACCTGAACACTCACGTTCGGGTTAGTAGCTGAGCAATTTGTGCGTACTTGTGGGACGCATCCGTAACCGGCAGCCTCGAATTCAGCGCGCGCCGGAACCACTCGCCAACGAGCGACAAGGAGTTGTCCTGCAATGACGAACATCCAGCACAGCCCGGTGACCGTACTCGGCCTCGGTGCGATGGGGCGGGCGCTGGCGGCAGCGTTCCTGAAGGCCGGGGTGGCGACCACGGTGTGGAATCGCACGCCCGGCAGGGACGTCGAACTGGTTGCCGCGGGCGCGGTTTCAGCGGAGACGGTCCGGCGGGCGGTGGGCGGCGGTGAGCTGGTCGTCACTGTGCTGCTCGATCACGCGTCCGTGCACGAGACCCTCGATCCGATCGCGGCCGAGCTCCGCGGCAGACAGTGGCTCAATCTGACCAGCACCTCACCGGAGCAGTCGCGGGAACTGGCGGCCTGGGCGGCCGGGCACGGCATCGATTTTCTGGACGGCGGGATCATGGCGGTCCCGGACATGATCGGCGCGGAAGGCTCGAGCATTCTCTACAGCGGGTCGCGGACGATCTTCGACGCCCAGCGCCCCACCCTCGAATTACTGGGCTCGGCCGAGTATTTCGGCAGCGACGCGGGTCTGGCCGCACTGTGGGATTTCGCGCTGCTGTCGACCATGTACGCCATGTTCGGCGGTTTCTTCCAGGGCGCGGCCCTGGTCGGTTCGGCCGGAGTTCCGGCCTCGGAGTTCGCGATTCGCGCGGCGGGGTGGGTGGCCGTCATGTCCCGGACGCTGCCCGCCTACGGCCGCGTCATCGACACCGGCGACTACACCAGCGACGTCTTCCAGGACCTGGTCTTCACCAAAACCGCACTGGACACGTTGCGTCGAGCTGCATTCGATGCCGGAATCACCGCCGAACCGCTCGACGGGATCGCCGCCCTGGTGGACCGTCAGGTCACCGACGGACATGGCGCGGCCGCTTTCGAACGCAGCATCGAGGCGCTGCGCGGGCAATGACGGACCGTGCACCCGGTGACCGCGCCATCACCGAGTATCGAGGCCCCGCCTGCGGGAACGGTCAGGTGCGGTGGGCGCTCGGCACCGCGCGCACCGAAACCCGCTGCGGCCCTCGCGACTCGACTGTCGCCGGGGCCGCAGGGCCGGTGACATTACTGTGTGAGCTGCAATGTTGCGATCAGTGTCGTCAACTGCTCGCCCAGACCGAGATCGGCGATGCGCTGCTCGATCTCGTTGCGCTCCAAGGCCGGCAGCGGCGACCACAGCTCCCCGATCCGCGACTGCGCGTCCGGCTCGGCGGTGGCGAGGACCTTCAGCAGCGGCGGCCACAGGTGCGCGGTCGACGCCAGCCCCGGGAGCCCGGTCAGCGTCGCGGTGTCGAAATGCGAGATGGCCCCGCCGATCCGGCGTGAGATGCCCGGCTCGGTGCGCTCGGCCAGCTCCAGCAGACCCCGCCAGAGCGCGGCCTCGCTGCTGCCGTCGGCCGCGCCCGCGATGGCGTCGATGGACTCCGGTTCGCCGAGAATCGGATTGGCCGCGAGCAGGTCCAGCGCCGCGGGGCTGAGCTGCCCGGCGAATCGCAGCGTCTCCGGGATCGCCCCGGCGGAAATGAAGGTCTCGACGAGGTCGGCGATCTCGTCGGCCGACCCCACATCGAAGAGGATGTCGCCGATCGCCACGATCACATCGGTGTCGCAGCGTGCGAACACCGACAGCGCCGCCAGCCGCAACTCCTTGGAGCCCTGCAGGATGGTGCGGGCCAGCTTCGGAATCCGCCGCCCCTCGCCGGTCAGCAGGTGCCGGATGATCACGCTGATGTTCTCGCCGGAGAACGAGTACGACGCCGACCGGATCAGGCCCTCGTCGTCGTGGACGTCCCGCTCGACCGCCTGCACCAGATCCGGTGTCGCATAGGCCAGGAACGGTCCCGCCGTGATGTAGTCCCCGCGCCGCAGCAGCTCGTTGATGATCCGCATGACCGGTCCGGCCGGCGCGATATCGGCCAGCTGCCCGACGGTGTGCGGATCCATATAGGGCGCGGCCTCGGCCGCGTAGCCCGGATCGAACATGCCCACCGCCTCGGCGGCCTTCCTGGGGTGATCCACCCCGATCGCACCCGCAGCGCGACCGGCCATCACCGGCGGCACCAGCTTCTGCACCAGCGGCAGCGAGATGCTCAGCGGGATGATCGGCACCAGCAGCGACAGCCGCGAGAAGATCGCATTGTGCTCGGCGAACATGACCTGCGCCATGCGCTCCTGCAGTTCGTGCAGGTTGGCGGCGCCGAGCTTGTCGAGATGGGCGAGCTTGTCCTCGGAGACGTGTAGCGTCCGCGACAGCAGGGTGATCTGCGCGCGGGTGACCAGGTCGCTCATCGCCCCTACCCGAGCTTGTTGCCGAACATGATCTTCTTGGCGGCCGTGCGCAACGGCCACGGCAGCGCGCCGACGGTCTTGTCGACGGCCTCGACCATGGCGATGTTCTCGGTGCGCTGCGCCTGCTGGAAGATCGCCAGCAGATCGGCGGTCTCGGCCTCGGTCAGCAGATCGAGCGCGGCCAGCGACCCACCCAGTTCCCGTTCGAGTTCGGCTCTGGCACCCATTGATTCGTCCCCATCCTCCGGAATGATCCGGATCACCCCTTTTGTGCTTATACCAATCTCTACCAAGATCACAGGTGGTGCGCCAGAGGGGTGACGGGGCGAATCCGGTCAATTGAGGTCGGCTGCAATCAGATCGGCGGCACGCAGGGCGAACGCCATGATGGTGACCTGCGGATTGACCCCCAGCGACGTCGGGACGACCGAACCGTCGGCGACATACAGACCGGTCGTGCCGAATACCCGATGGCCGAAATCCACCACCGCCGTCCGGGCATCGGGTCCCATTCGGGCGGTGCCCAGCGGATGCGGGCCCATCATGCGGAATTGCCGCGGACTCAACCGGATCGCCGCGACGGTGCGGGCCTGATCGAGCGTGCGGATCGGCGGGGTCCCCGCGATCGGCAACGCCACCGCCTCCGCTCCGCCGCGCAGGAACAGCTCGGCCAGGCTCGCGCAGGCGTGCTGCAACGCGGCCTGGACGCGCGGGGTCAGGTGATAGCGGATCAGGGTCCGCCCGGCCGGACCGTGATGCACGCTGCCGGTGCCGGTGTCACGCACCATCGCGCCGAACTGCTCGGTGTGGGTCCAGCGGTTCATCCACTCGGTGAGCCGCGCGCCGTGGAACGGCAGCGTGCCGGCCGCGAACTGCGGTGGGATGGCGACGCCTTCGAAGGTGACCAGCGGGTCGCCCAGTCCTTCCACCTGATAGCCCTGCGGGATCCCCGACCACGGTGTTCCGGGCGTCGGCATCATGGCCACCGCGCCCAGGGACGGATGCACCGACAGGTGGCGTCCCAGCGCGGGCAGGGTCACGCCATTGCGGCGCAGCAGCAGCGGCGTCATGAGCGCGCCGGCCGCGACCACCACCGCGCGGGCGCGGATCTCTACCGTCCGCGGCGCGCCGTGCGTGTCCTGGCCCTCGGCGAGCACACCGGTGGCGCGGCTGCCCGACAACAGAATTCGGGTGACGGTCAGATTCGTGAACAGCTGCGCACCGCCCTTCAATGCCCGCGGCACCCAGCTGACATTGCTCGAGCGTTTGGCCTCGATCGGGCAGCCGTACACGCACTGGCCCTGCCCGTCGCAGCCCACCGCATTGCGCGGCAGCGGACCGTGCGCCGCACCCAGGGCGTCCGCGCCCGCGCCGATGATTTCCGCGACCCGGCCCAGATAGCGGGGATCGGCGGGGCCGATACCCAGTTCGGCGGCGACCTCGTCCAGATAGGGTGTGAACGCCTCGGGGGCGAAGTCGCCGGGGAAGCCCAGGTCCAGCCATTCCCGCAGCACCGCGTCCGGGGTGCGGAAGGCGGTGCCGGAATTGATGGCGGTCGTCCCGCCCACCAGCCGTCCCGTGCTGACGCCGAGCACCGAATTGCCGAGCGCGAGGTTGTATCCGCCATCGCGCCAATACTTTTGGGTGCGCTCCCCCAGATCCCCGCGGAACTGTGCGCGACCGGCGTACTCGCCCTCCTCGACCATCACCACGCCGAGGCCGTGCTCGGTGAGCCGGGCCGACGCGGCCGCACCGCCCGCGCCGGTGCCGATCACCACGACATCGCAGTCGATCGTCTCCCGCCGCGACAGCTCGGTCGGGGTGGTGACATTGGCCATCCAGCCCGGGCGTTGCTCGAGCACGGGTTCGTCATAGCGTGGCGCGCCGATCGCATCCAGATAGCGGCGGTCACCGAAATGCGCGATCCGCAACGGAGTCTCGACGGCATCGACCGCGTGGCGCAGGGTGCTGCCGAGCCGGGCCTCCTCCACCAGGGTGCGGCGTTGCGTAACCGTCAGCGCCGCAGCACGTTTGCCGTGCCTGGCGCGTGCCGCCGCGTCGAGCCCGCGTAGGGCCGCCCGCAGTCCGGATTGCATGAGCGGGGTCATATTGCCGATTAAGGCGTCGACCCGATCGATGGTGGCGGCGTCGACCGCCGGCACCGACCCGCCCGGCTCGATCAGCACCTCGGCCAGCGCCGCGAGGGTCTCACGATGCCCCGGCGCGAGTATCCCCTCCGGATGGCGACCCTCGGGCAGGTCGGTGCGCAGCGACACCCACGGCTGAAACGAGCGCAGAAAACTCGGATAGTCATTGGCGAAGAACTGCATTCGTCCCTGCGCGACCTGCTCGCCCTCGCACGACAGGGTGGTGGCGAGGTTGGTCAGGCCGGCATGCGCGCCGCGCAGCCAGCGCACATCCTTGCGGCCGCTGAGGTGCCAGGCGCGGCCCTCGTCGTCGCGGAACTCGAGTTCGTAGGTCATCAGCCGCTTGGTCACCGGTAGCGCGATGAGGGTGCCGAGCACCGCCGCGCCGTCGGCCCACGGCAGGGCTCTGATGGTGCCGGTGATGCGGGCGCGCCCATTGGTGACGAATCCGCGCGCGTGTCCGGATTCGCAGCGCAGATCCATGGCCACGTGATGAGCCAGCCCGTCGGCGTCGTAGAGCTCGCCGCGCATGGTCTCGAAGAAGGTCAAAGGCATAGCGGGCTCTCTCAGACGGTCGGGGACACCGACGCAACCGGGTGCGGGACAAGGAATTCCAGCGCGCCGCCGTGCGGGCTGCGCAGCTCGAAGGCATTGCCGTTGATCGGGGCGACATGCACGGTGACGGCGGCGGTCTTGGAATTGAGGCAGTAGCTGGTGTCCCGCGCGGGGTTCCGGTAGGCCAGGCACACCATCTGCTCGGGCTCGGCGTGCATGCGCAGTTCCGCGGTGCCGTGGCGGCCGCGCATGCGCAGGGTCCATGCGGGGAAGTCGAGCAGCGGGCGCTGCCGCCACAGGTCGACGATCCGGTCGAACCGGAATTCCTCGTCGCCGCGGCGGATGACCAGCATGGACAGCAGCGGCGAGGTGCAGCCCGCGATACGGGTGCGGCCCGAGGCCGCTTCCATCACGGCGAAGGGTTCGCCGCCCCGGGCATCGGTGAAAACGCACTGGCCCCAGGCGTATTCGGGGCTGTGTTCCCGGCCCCAGTTGTGGCCCTGCATCCCGTGCCAGCCGCTCAGGTCCCAGCGGTCGCCCTGCCACTCCAGCCGGCCCGTGCAGGTCAGCACCGGAAACGGGGTCACCAGTTTGTTGTTCGGTACCGGAGTATCGAGCAACCGGTCGCTGGGCAGCAGCGACATCGGCCCACCCAGGCCCGGCACCGTGCTGAAGCTCAGATCCCAGGCGACGGTCTGCGCGGCATCGGACAACGTGCCGGCGGTCGTACCGCCGCTCCCGGTCAACGACAGGGTCAACGGACCGACGGTGAGGTCCTGCCCGATCGAGTGCGCCTCGAATCGTGCCGCCGCCAAGGGAATGTCGAGACACCACGCGTGCGTGCGCCGCCCGTCGAAGACGCTGCACCACGCCTGCGCCAGCGCGGTCCCGTCGCGCGAGGTGAGCACGGTCGCCTTGATCCACACCGCGCGCGGCGATTGCGGGTCATTGGCGCGCACGAACCACGATTCGACGTGATCGGCCCCCGGCCGCAGCCGCGGAGCGTTCTGGGCGATGGCGGTCATGACCTGGTTGTTCACCGATTCCCGTCCTTCAGAGTTTCGGCTGCCGGCTGAGCATGCCCAGCAGCACGTGACCGGCCCGCCCGTATCCTCGCAGCCGAGCCGCCGCCCGCGGCGTGACCGCGCCGGAGGCCAGCGCCCGCATGGCGTCCTCGAGTTCGGGCCCGTACGGATACCACCAGGGCCGCTTCGGCCCGAACGCCGGGCCGCGAGGCAGATCCACGACCTGCACCCAGCTCGCATCCAGCAGCGCATCGACCCCGTGCGAGCGGCCGAAGCCAGACCGGCCGACCCCACCCCACGGCAGCTCCGGCGTCGAATACATCGTCGCCGCAACATCATTGATCGACACCGCGCCCGCCCGCAGCCGCTGCGCCAGCGCGCGGGCGCGCCCGATATCGGCGGAGAACACACTGGCGGTGAGTCCGTACTCGGTCGCATTGTGCAGCGCCACGGCCTCGTCATCGGACCCGAACCGCGCGATCGCCGCCACCGGCCCGAACGTCTCCTCCTGCCACACCTCGGCCGCCGTGACACCCACACCGCTCACCAGTGCGGGCGAGAGGTGGCGGTCCCGCAACGGTTCTCCGCCGCGCACCTGCACGCCGCTCTGCCGCGCCGCGGCGAGATGACGCTCCCACACCCGCTGCTGGCGGTCATCGATGGCCGGCGCCAGATCCCGCCCGGTGTCGATGCGCCGCACCTTGTCTTCGAGCCTGACCAGGAACGCGTCGTGCAGCGATTCGTGCACCAGCACCCGCTCGATCGAGCAACAGGCCTGTCCCCCATTGAAGTTCGCGCCCCAGGCCACCGCCGAGGTGGTGAACTCCAGGTCGGCATCGTCGAGCACGATCGCGGCGTCGATCCCGCCCAGTTCCAGCCCGACCGGAATCGGGAATCGCGCGGCCGCCGCCATCACCGTCCGCCCGGTGGCCACCGAACCGGTGAACAGCACCTTGTCGGGCCGTCCGGCGATCAACTCGGCCCCGACCGCCCCGTCCCCGAGCGCCAGTTGCAGTACCCCGGCGGGCACTCCGCAGTCGGAGATCAGCTCGACGAGCGCCTCGGCCACCCGCGGAGTGAGCTCGGAAGGCTTGAGCACCACCGCATTCCCCGCGATCAACGCGGGCAGCACCTGACTGAACGGAATCAGGAACGGCAAGTTCCAGGGCGCGATGGCGACCACGACCCCGTAGGGCCGATGCGTGCGAATCGCCTTCCGATGCGGCACGGTCGCGGAGCTTATCCGGGTCGCGCCCAGGGTGGCGACGGCACTGTCGAGGTGATGGCGCGCCAGGGCGATCGCCGGGACGACCTCGTGGGCCAGCGCTTCCGCGAGTGGCTTGCCGTTCTCGGTGACGATCTCCGCCGCGATCCGGTCCATCCGGTCGAACAGCAGCTGCGGCAGCGACCCCAGCGCCCGGACCCGTTCGGCGACCGTCAGCGCAGCCCACTCCGGCTGCACCTCCCGTGCCCGCTCGAGCAGCACTGCCGGGGCAACCGCGTCCGGCCGCTCGGCGCGAGCCTCGCGTTGCGATTGCAGAGGGGGCGTCATGCACGTACCGCCTTGTCCAGACAGATGATCTTGGCCTGATGGCCAAGTGGTCAGACCAATATATCGATCCGGTGTCGAAACACAAGACCGCCGTCCGGATCTGTCAGCTGTGCCCAGCGGTCGCCGGAGCGGGGCTCGGTACGCGCGGGGGTCTATACGCGGGCTGGGCCGGTGCGGACGGGCGTCCTATGCACCGGATCGAGCCTGCCCCAGAAATGCGTCGAACGACTCCGCCGCGATCGCCAGCAGGGCATCCGCCGCTGCCCGCGCCTCCTGTGTGTCGCCCGCGATGACCGCCTCGGCCAGCGCGCGGTAGCGATCGACACTGCCCACCTCACCGGCCATCACCCCCGCCAGCGCCTCCACCGCGGGTTCGTAGACCGCGCGCAGATCGTTGTAGAGCAGCCGGTACACGATGGAATCCGCACCATCGACGAGGTGATCCCAGAAAGTGATCGCGGACATTTGCTGTGTCACCGGATTATGTTCCGCCGCAAGCGTTTCCATCGCCGCGTGCAGCGACTCGGCCAGCCCGGCCCCGGCGCGCTCGGCGGCCAGCCCCGCCACCTCCCGCCCGAGCACCCACCGCGTCTCCAGGATCGACCGCACCACCGCGTGGTCCAACTCCCCCTGCCGAATCAGCAACCGCGGCAACATCTCCAGCCCCGCGTGCCGCCGGAAGTCCTGCACCGTCGTCGACCCACCCTGCCGGACCTCGACCAGCCCGGTGTGGGCCAACCTTTGCAGCGCCTCCCGCACCGTCGGCCGCGACACCCCCAGCGTCTCCGCCAAGGCCCGCTCCGCGGGCAGCGCCGCCCCCGGCGTCAACTCGCCATCCAGCACCTCACCCACGAGCTGCTCGAACACGGTGTCCGGTACCGTCCGCCGATCGATCCGCTTGAACGCCATCCCCGAACGCTAGATGTGCGCACCCAACAGGTCAAGCGGCCAGACCAGTAGCCGGCCGCTACCCCACACCCGAACCGCCCGCGGCGGCGGCGAGGTCCTGAACAGCTAGAGAACCCTCGGGGATCAGGCGCTGCGCATCTGTCCGGCGGTCTGGATTTCGGCCTTGTCCTCGGCTGGTGTGTTGTCGGCCCCCGCCTTGATCTGGGCGATTTGCTTGGCGGCGTCTGCGGTGAAGTACCCGCCGACGACAACGCCTGTGAGCACGGTGAAGTTCGCAGTCAACGGATCCAGGGCATTCCCGTCTCGACCACCGATGAGATTCAAGAAGGCCGCCCAGGCGACGAGAGCCAGATAGGTCACGACGAATCCGGCGGCGATGGCATCACGCATCGAGTTCCGGTTCGCCCGCCCCTGTGCGTGCTTGCGCTGTATGAGCCAGACCCCGAAAAAGGTCGCCGCCGCTATCACGCCGGCGCCGCCCGCGAGCGGGGCATCCTTCTTACTGAAGAAGTAGTCCCACAGTGGGGCAGCGGCCGCGACGACGATGACCGAGGTCACGAGAACCATTGCGCCGACCGCGGTCGCGCTGAGTTCGGAAAGTTTGGGCATGGTGTTCTCCCGAGGGTAGGTTCGCCCGGCTCGCTGTCAGCCACCGGTTCCGTTGAGGGCGTTGATATCGGCACGGAGGGCGGCGATGTCGATGAGCTGCGTGTTGGTGTCCTCCTGGGTGATCACGACCCAGGCCTCGTCCAGGCAGGCCGCCGTCCAGGCAGTGGTGGACTGCTGCTGCGCGCCCCAGGTGACCCAGGTGTCGGTGCCGTTACCGTCGGCGGCCACCTTGAGGATGCAGTGGCCTTCGCTCGGGTCGGGCTGTTCACCATTGGTGACGGTCCACGGCCGTTGTCGGCTGAACAGCTGGTCGGCATCGTCGGTGAGGGAGACCCCGCAGTAGGTGCCGGTGAAGGCGGCCATTGCGGCGTCGACGGCAGCCGGGTCGGTGTGGTCGACGGGGGCGAAAGCGAGGATCTTGCCGGCCCGGTACCACGCGAGCAGCAGATGGGCGATGTTGGCCCCCTTGTCCACCCCATGGTCGTATGTCAGATATTCCGCGACGAGATCGTTGGAGCTTTCCCAGCTTTCGCTTTCCTGGCCGCGGGCCGCCTTGGCCATCCGATAGTGCTGGCGGCCGGCGAAGGTGCAGTCGCCGACCCCGTTCGGGTGACTGCTGCAGGCCGGGTCGGGTCCGTTGCCGAGCATGCCCCAGTCGGTGATGCCTTGACTGACATCGACCGGGTATTGGGGTCCGGGCAACGGTTGGCCCGGCCGGGTGTATTCGTGAAGATATTTCAGCGGGAACCGGTCGGCGGGTGCCAGTGCGGGGAGCCGGCCGCGTTTGCCGGGGATGCGGTGGTCAGACATGTGCTTCTGCCTTTTCGGTGACGAGTGTCGTGAAAGCCGGCGCGACGCCGTTGCCCGGGCCGCCTGCGAAGAAGTAGCTGCCCCAGCCGGCGCCGCTCTGCATGGTCTGGGCGATGTCGTAGTAGGTGGAATCCTCTTGGGAGGCACTGCCATTGAGGTCCGACATGGTGCCGTCGGTGACGGTTTGGACCTGAATGCCGTTCTGGAAGCAGGCATTCGGCCAACCGGCCTCGGCGAATTCGCCGCTGCCCATCTGCGTCGTGGTCTGGGTGGGGTCGGCCAACGCGGAATACACCTCACCCCAGAACCCGGCCCAACCGGCGTGGTCGGCCAGGGCGGCGGTTCCGAACAGCGAAGCCGGATAGTAGCCGAGCCAGACGCCTTGCACCTGGAACCACCAATTGCCTTGCCACAGCTGGAATTTCATGCTCACGCCGATCTGCCGGCCGCCGATGACGCTGATGCCGTTGATCGCCGCGCCCGGATGGGCGGTGGCGTCGTATTGGATCCAGCCCTGCACGGTCTCGTTGTAGCCGCCGAGGTTGTCGCCGTCGTTGGTGTAGCCGTTGGTGGTGTAGTAGGTGAAGATGTGTGGGCTGGCGTCGCCGTTGAGGCCCTGGTCGACGGTCCAGCCCGCCTCGAGCGACTGCGGCTGCGGATTGTCGTAATTCTGCAATCCGAATTGATTGATCGAGTGATCACTGCCGTTTTCAACCGACGGGTCGTATACCGCGAGGAAGGACTGGCAACCGTAGAACGTGCCCGACTGGCCGCTGGTGGCGTGGTAGTAGCCGAACGGATTCGGGTCGGCGGCACCGGCATTCTGCCCTGCGCCGCGACGGTCGATCCCCTTCTTGTCGGCGCCGCGCCGGGCGACGCGACGGGCGTGGACGGCCAGGTCCCGCAGGATCGGCACGGTGCCCTCGGGTCCGCGTTCGGCGTTCGGGTCCTGCAACTCGAACGCGACCGCACCGAGTTCGCCGGGAAACGGGGCGGTCGTTCGCCGCGGACCGGAATCTGCTGGGGCGGGCGGCGGTGTCGCGACCTGTCCGCCGGGAACCTGGGATTCGATCGGTACCCAGTCGATGAGCCGCCCGCCCGCAGTGGTGGTCGTCGCCACGGCCGCGGGATGCGGTGCCACATGCCGAGCGGCGATCGCCTCGGCGTCCTTGTTCGAACCTGTCTCGTTGCTCATGTCTTCTCCAGTGGAATCGGGTGCCCTCCACTACAGCCGCATCCCGGACCCGCGGAAACGATCAAATCGAGCCAAGGTTTTCACCGATTGCGATCACCACCGGAAAACGGCACGGCCGCCGGGAACGATGCCTGCCTCGGGCCACGTCGCCGGCTGGGCCATCCACCCGCGCCTGCCTGATACCGACTCCACGCAGCACAGACCGGGTGATGGAGATTTGCCCGGAATTGCGCGCTGCGGGCTTTCCGATCTTGGTGGTCCGGGCCGGACGGGATTCGGGGTATGAGGTTCGGGTGGGCGGTGCGAGGTGCCGACTACGCCCGGTTCGCTGGGTCTTTCGCGGGTGTTCATGTGGTGTTGGCGCCGGGGGTGCCGACGGTAACCCGTTGCCCTGCACGATCGGCCACGTGCGCATCGTTCAGCTGGCGAACTTCTATGGTCCGCGGTCGGGTGGATTGCGCACCGCGTTGCATCACCTGGGCGAGGGATATGCGGCCGCCGGGCACGAGGTGGCGCTGGTCGTGCCGGGGCCGAAGCGGGCCGAGGAGGTGCTGCCGACCGGGGTACTGCGGATCACGGTGCCCGCGCCGCAGATTCCGTGGACCGGGGGCTACCGGGCAGCGGACCCGCGCCGGGTCGCCGACACCCTGGCCGGGCTGCGGCCCGATGTGCTGGAGGTGTCGGACCGGTTGACACTGCGTGGCTTCGGCCGCTGGGCGCGCCGCCGCGACATCGCGGGCGTGATGATCTCCCATGAGCGCCTCGACCGGTTGCTGGGCCAGATCCTGCCCGGTCCGATCGCCCGCCGCGCCGCCGACGCCGCCAACCGCCGCACCGCCGAGGACTACGACGTGGTCGTCTGCACCACCCAGTTCGCGCGCGAGGAGTTCCACCGCATCGACGTCGAGAACGTCGAACTCGTCCCGCTCGGAGTCGATCTGGACATGTTCCGGCCGGACCGCCACGACCACCGCCTGCGCACCGATCTCGGCGCCGACGACTACCCGTTGCTGGTGCACTGCGGCCGCCTCTCGGTCGAGAAACGGGTCGACCGCAGCATCGCCGCGGTGAGCGCACTGCGCCGCCGCGGGCTCGAGGCCCGTCTGGTCGTCGCGGGCGACGGCCCTCGCCGCGACGCCCTCGAACGCCGCGCCCGCACCATCCCACCGCTCCCGGACGGCCGCCCCACCGTCCACTTCGCCGGATTCATCGACGACAGAACCGCTTTGGCCACCCTGCTGGCCACCGCCGACGTCTCGCTGGCCCCCGGCCCGCACGAGACCTTCGGCCTGGCCGCGCTGGAAGCCCTCGCCGCCGGGACCCCGGTGGTGGTCAGCCGCTCCTCCGCGCTGGCCGACATCATCACCGCCGAAGCGGGTGCGGTCGCCGCAGACCATCCGAGGGCTTTCGCCGAGGCCGTCACCGACGTGCTTTCCCGCCCGGCCGCCGAACGCCGCCGGGCCGCCCGCAGCCGCGCCGAGGAATTCACCTGGCCCGCAGCCGTTTCCGGCATGCTCGGCCTGCTCGGGCAGGGCTGACCGCTCACCTCGGGGTCGGGTGGTCGACGTGCCGGGTGAGTGGTGCGCAAGGCGCTCGCGCCGCTCACCCGGACCTCCGGGCACGACCTTCGTACAGCAGATCTGACTTCCGCTGAAGCCGGTCAGTCGCGCGACGGGTCGGGCTGCCAGGGCACGTAGGGCCGTCCCGACGCCTCCGCAGCATTTTTCGAGGAGTTCAGCTGATACGGCGTGATCCCGCCGGGCTGCCACGGTCCGGCCGAGCCCGCCACGAGTGCCGACCCGGACTTGGGGGCCAGGCCGATCTCATTGCGCACCACCGTGATCGGGCGGTCGGCGAGCGAGAACCAATCCAGGTCGAGGAAGTCGTGGCTGCCCCGGGTGAGTGCGCCGCGCCGCATGGCATCGCCGAGCCGTTCGGCCATGCCCCGGGTGCTGAGGTGGCCTTCGTCGGCCTCGAACAGGCCCGCGCCCGCACGCAGGTACCCGGTCTCGAACAGCGAAATCACCATGGCCAGCAAGCTGAACGCGCGCGGATCGTCATTGGCGCGGGCCATGAAGGCGAAGACCTCGATCTCGTTCTCGAGGGTGGTCCCGTACCCGGCGAGCACGTGCACCCAGTCGTGCTGGGCCAGCAGCGGCGGGGCGGAACCGGGCAGGCCGGGGGTGACGAAGCCGCGGTCGCGGTAGAAGTCGGCGACGCCGCGTCCCAGCGTGCCGACGGGCAGATCCCACAGTTCGGCCCAGCTCCCGGCCAGCACAGGATCGTCGGTGACCGCGCTCCACGAGCTGTCCAGGCCCTCGGTGTGCAGCGCGTCCAGCCGCAGCGTGTTCGTATTGCCCAGATAGCCATTGCGGGTGAAGTCGACCGCGGCCAGATCCACCGCGCCCTCGGCGTAGCGCTGCGCGACGGCGATCATGTCGTCGTCGACGCCCAGCGCATCGGCGAACTCCCGCAGCCGGTTTCCCACTTCCGCCGGCAGCGGACGCACCACCAGCGCCGCGAGCAGCATGGTCTGCACGATGCGTTCCCGGAAAACCCGATTGCGCCGCGCCATGCCGTCCGCGAACTCCGCCGCCCCGATCGGGCGCACCTCGGCCAGTTCCACCGGATGCCCGGTCATCGACAGGAACAACGCCGGAATCAGCAACTCCTGCAGCGGCGTCAGCCCCGTCTCCCCTGCCGCCGCACTGACCACACCCCGCGCCAGGAACCGCACCTCGGCGGCATCCGGCGGCGTGAGCAGCACCTCGTCCATCTCCACCCTCCAGAACCTCGGGCCCCAGCGGCCCGCCTCATTCTCACCGCGAAACACCACCGCCGCGCGTTCATTTCACTGATGGCGTAGTCCGCCCACCTCCGGCCCCCGCTCGATTCCGAATCCTGCGAGAGGAGGTGATCGCGAATGAACCCGCTGCAGATGCTGTGCAACTGGATGTGCACGCTCATGCCCGGCTGCTGCCAGGGCATGTGAGAGGCCGGATACCCCGGGCGACGGTCCCGGGGTTATCCGATTGAATTTCCAGTGAACACCGGCGTGTAGGCGTTCTGCGCACGGTATTCCGTTGTGACACTGGAGTTGTGAGCGCTGAGCTACTGGTTCTCTTGATCGTGGTGGTTACCGCGTTGGCTTTCGATTTCACCAACGGGTTCCATGACACGGCGAATGCGATGGCGACCTCCATCGCGACCGGCGCGCTCGCTCCCCGGGTGGCAGTGGCCCTGTCGGCCGTGCTCAACCTGGTCGGAGCGTTTCTGTCGGTCGAGGTCGCCAAGACGGTCTCGGGTGGGCTGTTGAATATCAGCGGTATCCACGGTATGGCCCTGCTGCACATAGTTTTCGCGGGCCTGGTCGGCGGAATTCTGTGGAATCTCTTCACCTGGCTGGTCGGAATTCCGTCGAGTTCCTCCCATGCCCTCTTCGGTGGCCTGATCGGGGCCGCGGTCGCGGCGCTGGGCGCGAGCGGCGTGATCTGGACCGGGGATCAGAAGACCGGTCTGATCAACAAGATCATCCTCCCGGCCGTGCTGGCGCCCTTCGTCGCCGCATTGGTGGCCGGACTGGGCACCTACGCGGTCTACTGGCTGACACGCCACTCCCGCAAGGACCGGGTGAGCACCGCATTCCGTTGGGGCCAAATCGGTTCCGCGTCGCTTGTCTCGCTGGCCCACGGCACCAATGACGCCCAGAAGACCATGGGCGTCATCTTCATGGCCCTGGTCGCCCGCGGCACCTACACGAATGCCGACGATATCCCGCTGTGGGTGAAGGTGTGCTGCGCGCTGGCGATCGCCGCAGGTACCTATCTGGGCGGCTGGCGCATCATCCGCACCCTGGGCAAGGGCCTGGTGGAGATCGATTCGCCGCAGGGCTTCGCGGCCGAGACCTCCTCGGCGGCCATCATTCTCACCTCGGCTCAGTTCGGCCTGCCGCTGTCGACCACCCAGACCGCGACCGGATCCATCCTGGGCACGGGCCTGGGCAAGCCGGGCGCGGAGGTGCGCTGGGGTGTCATGGGCCGCATGGCCGTGGCCTGGGTGCTGACCCTGCCGCTGGCCGGTCTGGTCGGCGCGGCCTGCTGGTGGGTCGCCGATCTCGGCGGTGGCCTGCCCGGTGTGCTGATCGTGCTGGCCGTGCTCATCGCCCTGTCGGTCTTCATGTACCTTCGCTCGCGCCGCAATCCAATCGACACCAGCAATGTCAACGACGACTGGCAGGACGGCCTCACCCCGCCGGCCCAGCCCCGCGAGACGGCCGCGGCCTGAGGAGAGCGAGCATGCACACTTTCAACGCCATCGCCAAGTCCCTGGGCGAGGTCACGCTGATCGCGCTGGTGCTCGGGGTCGGGGTGCCGGTGATCTTCGGGATCGGCGTCCGGCTCTGGGCCCTGGAACCGGCCGCCGACGGCCCGGCCACCACCAACCGCAATGTGGTCGTCACCGCCATCGCCTACCTCTGCTTCGCGGCCGCCCTGATCGTGGTCACCGCCGGAATCCTCTATATCGCCAAGGATTTCATCAGCCACACCTTCGACATCCAGTTGTTCGGTGCGAAGCCCCCGAAGAAGTGAGCCATGACGACCAATCGTTCGATCCTCGCCACCGTCCTCGCCTGGCTGCGCGCGGGCTACCCGCACGGCATCCCGCGTGAGGACTACGTGGCCCTGTTCGCGGTGTTGCACCGCAAGCTCACCGACCGCGAAGTCGATGAGGTCATCGAGGGATTGCTCGCTTCCGGCGGCGTGCTGGACCGGGCCGCCATCGAAACCGCCATCGCGCGACTCGCCCACGAGAAGCCCGGCGCCGACGACGTGAACCGGGTCGCGGCCCGGCTGGCGGCCGGCGGGTGGCCGCTGGGCGACCCGTCCGAGGCGTGAGATCCGTTCCGGCAGAGTGGAACCGAGCGCCGATGGAGTTGTCCGAGCTACTGGCCAGGATTGTCGGCTGGCTGCGCGCCGGGTACCCGAACGGCGTCCCCGACACCGACTATCTGCCGCTGCTGGCCGTGCTGGCCCGGCGGCTGTCCGAGGACGAGGTGCGGCAGGTGGCCGCCGAGCTGGTGCTGCTCGGCGCGCTGCCCGCCGACCGGGCAGACGTCGGGGTGATCATCACCAAACTCACCGATGAGATGCCGCGCGCCGGCGATCTGGATCGGGTCCGCGCTCAGCTGCGGGCGGGCGGTTGGCCGATCGGCGACAGCTGGCCGGAGCCGTTGCAGTAGCGCGGCAAACGCCGAAGATGCTTCGGTGTGACTCAGATCGCACTCAAGGATTTCGAGTATTCGAATAGTAGAGTGCATGTTCAGAGAATTTTATTCACCTCTCTGGTGCTGATCTCGCACAATCTTCATACTGACTCTCTGGCGGCGATCCCGCCGAAACCCAGTCGAGAGAGTCAGGAGTGCGGATGAAGATCGGAATTCCCCGCGAGGTCAAGAACCACGAGTACCGGGTGGCCTGCACGCCCGCCGGCGTGCACGAGCTGGTGGCCCGCGGCCACGAGGTGGTCGTCGAGGCCGGTGCGGGCGTCGGCTCGACGTTCGAGGACGACGCATACCGCTTCGCGGGTGCGCAGGTGCTCGACACCGCCGACGAGGTCTGGGGCATCGCCGATCTGGTGCTCAAGGTGAAAGAACCCGTCGCCGAGGAGTATTCGCGCCTGCGTCAGGATCAGGTGCTGTTCACCTACCTGCACCTGGCCGCCTCCCGGGAGTGCACCGACGCCCTGCTGTCCTCGGGCATCACCTCCCTCGCCTACGAAACCGTCACCGCCCCCGACGGTTCCCTGCCGCTGCTGGCCCCGATGAGCGAGGTCGCGGGCCGGCTGGCGCCGCAGGCGGGCGCATATCACCTGATGCGCAGCGGCGGCGGCCGCGGCGTGCTCATGGGCGGTGTGCCGGGTGTGCGCCCGGCCCGCGTGGTGGTGATCGGTGCGGGCGTGTCCGGACGCAATGCCATTGCCGTCGCGCACGGCATGCATGCCGAGGTCACGGTGCTGGACTTGAACATTCAGCGCCTGCGCGAGATCGACGATCTGTACCACGGCCAGGTGCGCACCGTCATGTCCAACCGGCTCGAGGTCGAGAACCTGGTGCGCGAGGCCGACCTGGTCATCGGCGCGGTGCTGGTGCCCGGCGCGAAGGCCCCCACCCTGGTCTCCAATGACCTTGTCGCCCAGATGAAGCCGGGTTCGGTGCTGGTCGACATCGCCATCGACCAGGGCGGCTGCTTCGCCGACTCCCGTCCCACCACGCACGCCGAGCCCACTTACCGGGTGCACGGCTCGATCTTCTACTGCGTGGCCAATATGCCCGGCGCGGTGCCGCACACCTCGACGGTGGCCCTCACCAACGCCACCCTCCCCTATGCCGTCGCCCTGGCCGACAAGGGCTGGCGCGCCGCCGTCGCCGCCGACCCGGGCCTGGCCGCGGGCCTGAGCACCCACAAGGGCGAACTACTCTCGGAATCGGTTGCGGCAGCGCACGGTTACGCCGCACACTCCCTGGCCGTCTGAAACCTCATCCGGAAAGGTTGACACGGTAATGCCCGGCGATGGTGACCGGCCATGACTACCGAACGATGGTTCCTGCCCGAAGGTGATGTTCACGTGCGGATCTGGCTGGCCGGCGTGGTCTTCGATTACACGGTCACAGCGGCGGCAGTCCGTAACCTGATCCACGATTGGCGCAAAAAGCATTGGTTCACAATCGAATTCATACGCGACGCCATCGACGACCATCGGCTGCTGCCGCGCCTGCCGTGCGAACGACTGTTCCTCGGACCGTGACCGGCAGCACCGAGATGACGGTGGGTCGGGTTGATCAGCGAGCTGTACCCGGGCTGTCCGTCGCACTCAGCTCCGCAGCGTAGCGCTGAGGGTTCCGCTTGCTGAATCAACCTTTCCGGACATGGCAGGCACCAGCCCCCGCCGCCGATCAGGAGGCGGAGCGATGCCCGGGGCGCACGTGCTCGAAGATGAGAATCGTCTCCGTGGACGCGACGGCGGGGTGCGCGCTCAGATGCTCGAGCACGAAGGTGCGTAGTTCGCCGGAGTCGGCGGTGGCGACATGGATCAGGTAATCGTCCGCCCCGGCAATGAAATACACGTTCTCGACCTCCGGCAGCGCGGCCATCTGCTCACCGAATTCGGCCAGCTGGCCGCGCGCCGACGCACGTACCCGCACCGCGATCATGGCCTGCAGATCGCGACCCAGCGCGGCCGGGTCGATATCGGCGTGGAACCCGCGGATCACCCCGTGTTCCACCAGCGCCCGCACCCTCCCCAGGCAGGTCGAGGGTGCGATCCCCGCCGCCGCGGCCAGCGCATTGTTGGTCATTCGCCCGTCGCGGGCCAGCTCATCGAGCAGCAGCCGGTCGATGGCATCCAGCGGAACCGCCCCGCCCGACACATTCGATCCTGAAGAAACCTTCTTCATGGAGGAACTGTATCGAACTTCCTTCGCGCGGGAGCCCGGATCACCCGAATATTCGTCCCTGAGCGGTCACGAGCCGACCCAGATGTTCCAGCTGGTGGCGCCGTGCTCCCGGTGCCCACTCCGCTCCGGGTAGGGCACCTGCCGGCTGAAATACCGCTTCGCCTCGCACTCCTCGCCGCACTGTGCGTGCTGCGCCAAGGCTCGTTGTGCCACTTTCAGATTCAGCACCGGGTGATCCAGCATGCTGGCGCGTTAACCGAACTAGAGATCCGCACGTCGCACTGCACCCGCGCAATCCCCCTGCTGAATTGCCGCATTGGGGGGTACTGCGGGCCGCCTGCGCGCGTCAGGCGACTGGGAGGCCGGCAACGCCACCATCGTGACTACGCCCAACGACCTTGGTTGATTGGTCAGCGAGAATCAGGGCCCAGACTGCCCGCATCCAGACGCACTCAACTGCCGCATACCGCGCTGACCGAACCAGCCAGCGCGGGGCGCCGGCGGCCGAAATCTGGTGCGGTACAGAACGTCCGCTATTGCCGATCAGCGTGTCAATCGCGTTCGCATCGGCTTCGGACGGTCTCTCCTCTTTGCCCGGCGTTACGGCCGATACCACCTTCAGGGAGGCCCCCCAATCTGCCGCCGCTGCCTCCAAATCGTGACCGCGCAATACGTCCTCACCGAGAAGATCCTCGCTATCGTCAACCACGCCGACCCACCCACCGAGGCAGAGCAGCAGGATGCAGAAGGCGATGGGGAGGTCGTTGCGAAGCCTGGATAGGGCGTCGATAGCGACGCGTTGCGCACGATGGACCTGTTGGCTTTCGTAGGGAGGTTCAGTAATGCCACCTCGGTCTAACCCTGTGGCGCTCGCTGACAGTGATCGGATGCTTCCTCCTGAAGCTCGGCTCCTTCGTGAACTCTGCGACCCTCTGGTGATCATGTACTGGGTCGACACGCTGCACAGTCTGCGCAACCGCGTCGCTCACCTCGAGCCACTGTGCGACACCGATCGAGACGGCAGGAATGCGCTGTGACCGAGGCCGATCAGGTGCTGCGGGCTGACCTTGTCCTCGAGGGTGGCGGAGTCAAGGGCATCGGACTCGTCGGGGCTGCCGTGGCGCTGACCGAGGCCGGATACACCCTGAACAGGGTGTCGGGCACCTCAGCCGGCGCGGTCGTCGGGTCGATCGTTGCCGCCGGGCTGACCGGCCAGGCGCTGAAAGAGGTCGCGCTGAGCATGGACTACCGAAAGTTCCTCGACCCGACGCCGCTGGGGCGGATCCCATTCGCCGGACCGGGGCTGGAACTGCTCCTGGGCAATGGCGTCTTCAAGGGCGACTACGCCCACGACTGGGTCCGTAGTCAGCTGGCCGATCTGAACATCCACACCTTCGGTGACCTGAAGATCAAAGATGAGGACCTGCCGCCCGAGCGCCGATACAAGCTGGTCGTCACCGTTTCCGATGTCACGCTGGGCCAGCTGGTGCGGCTGCCCTGGGACTACCGATCCGTCTACGGCCTGGACCCCGATGAGCAGTCGGTGGCAGACGCCGTCCGCGCGTCGATGTCCATCCCCTTCTTCTTCCGATCGGTCCCGCTGGAAAACACCACGACGAAGGTGACCTCGACGCTGCTGGACGGTGGACTGCTGTCGAACTTCCCGATCGACTCGCTCGACCGCACCGACGGAAAGCCGCCGCGCTGGCCCACCTTCGGTGTCACGCTGCTGCCCAACCTGCCCGCCGGTGACGACAAGGTCATACCGCTGCTGCGGTTGCCGCAACCGGGGGCACTGCACCTACTGGAGCAGATGATCTCCACCATCCTGGTCGGCCGGGATCAGACCTACCTCAACCAGCCCTGGGTCGCTGCCCGCGCTATCCGGGTCGACTCGACCGAGGTCGGCGTCGTCGACTTCGAGATCACCCCGGCCGAAACCCGGGCGCTCTACACCAACGGCTACCAGGCCGCGCTTACCTTCCTGTCGACCTGGAACTGGCAGGACTACCTCAAACGGTTCCGGTGACCGGACACCAACACCCCGCCGACCACCAACCACCGCGTCCAACCGACTGATCCGCACGGACCGTCCGACGAACGCACTACTTTGCCGATTATCGAGTCTTTGAGACGGTCGACTAGTTGAACGTGATCGCTGTCAGGATCAACCCGCTACTGATCTTCCAGCGGCCATCGAACGAGCTCAGAGGTGATCCGCCGTCGATGACCGGACCGGGTACCAGCAGTCGGCTGTGGAATGTACCTGCGCCGTCGCTACCGGAGTCCTCGTCGACGGTGAAAGTGATGTGGGCGTCCTCGAATCCGAGCCAGCGTTTGGTGAGTGGGAACCATGCCTTATAGGTCGTTTCCTTGGCGCAGAACAGGAGCCGGTCCAGATGTAGTTCGGAAGTGACGGAGTGCAGCCACTCTTGCTCGGGTGGTAGAGCGACGGTACCGCCGACGCCCTCGGGCAGGGCTTCGTGCGGTTCGGCGTCGATCGCAACCGACCTGAACCGCAGTTGGTGGGCCAGTGCAGCTGCCTGGTATCCCTCGCAATGGGTGAGGCTGCCCACGATCCCGCGGGGCCAGACTGGTGCTCCGCGTTCGCCTTTCCCGATTGCCACCGGCGGCTCGCCGAGCTGTTGAAGAGCTTGACGAGCGCAATGGCGGGCCCCGATGAATTCCCTGCGGCGTTTGTCCACTGATCGTGTGATGAGGTGTTCTTCGGCAGGATGGGGCTTGAGATCGTCGGGGCACTCGTGCAATTCGGCTGTTGCGATGCCAGCAGGAAATATCGTCTCGATCATCGCTTCCGAGCGTAGCGGCCAACCGCCCGAGCGGCTGGGTAACAAACGCGCTCATCCGCCGCTTATGTCCGTGGCCATGAGAGAGTCCCCGCTGGTGGCCAACTTTAGGTCCCCGCTGGCGGCCAGGTAAAAGTCCCCATTCCCTTGCTCGTCGTGTCAGCCCGGAACTTGTGGCCTGGGCGGTGACGGTGATAGCGCCAACTGTCACATCACCGCCCAGGGAGTTCCATTGAAGTCTGCGAGGGAGCGTATGGACATCATTTCCGCCTATCGAGAGGTCGGAACGTATCGAGGTGCGGCCGAGTTGTGCGGCACTACTCATAAAACGGTGAAACGAGTCGTTGAACGCGCCGCGGTCGGCGGCGCAGCACCGGCGGCGAGGCCGCGCAATTTCGACGTGGTTGCCGAGCTGGTCGGAGAGCGGGTCGACAAGTCGAAGGGTCGGATCTCGGCCAAACGGCTGTTGCCGATCGCTCGTGCCGCCGGATACGAGGGGTCGCCGCGGAACTTCCGCCGCCTGGTGGCCGAGCAGAAAGCATTGTGGCGCAAGGATAATCATCGGGGGCGGCGTCCGGCGGTGTGGTCGCCTGGTGAGTATCTGGTGATCGATTGGGCCGAGGCCGCGCCGGGGTTGTTCGTGTTCTGCGCGGTGCTGGCGTTCTCGCGGTGGCGCTTCGCCGCGTTCGCTGCCGACCAGAAGCAGTCCACGACGCTGGCGATGATCGCGCAAGCCTTGGCCGCGATCGGCGGGGTTCCGGCCAAGGTGCTGGCCGACCGGATGGGTTGCCTGAAGGCCGGGGTAGTCGCCGATGTCGTGGTCCCGACACCCGAATACATCAGGTTCGCAACACATTACGGATTCTCCCCGGATTTCTGCCGCGCCGCTGACCCGCAATCGAAAGGCATCGTGGAGAACCTCTGCGGTTATGCCCAACGCGATCTGGCGGTCCCGTTACTGACCGAAGCCGCCATGACCGGCCGAACCCTCGGGCTGCGCGAGGCCAACGCCGCGGCGGAAACCTGGTGCGCGGAGGTGAATTCGCTGATGCATTCAGAGATCTGCGCGGTCCCTGACCAGCGCCTGGAAATCGAGCGAGAGTTGTTGACACCGTCGCCGTCTCTGCGAATGGAGATCGGCGCGGCAGCCGAGACCCGCAAGGTCGACCGACTGTCGTGTGTTCGCTATGGGTCGGCCCGCTATTCGGTGCCCACCCGCCTGATCGGCGAAGCAGTTCAGATCGTGGTCGATCACGGCGCGCTGCTGGTGCTCGAACCAGCGACCGGAGTGATCGTGGCCGAACACGAGTTGGTCGCACCCGGGGAAGCGTCGATTCTCGATGCCCACTACGACGGTCCCCGCCCCGCACCGAATCGTGGGCCGCGTCCGAAAACCACTGTCGAGCAACAGTTCTGCGCGCTCGGCGCCGACGCGGAAGCGTTCCTTGTCGGCGCGGCCGCGGGCGGCAACAGCCGACTGGCGGGCGAGTTGGAGATCCTGCTTGCCCTCGGCGCCGCCCACGGGCGCGACGCCTTGGTCGCTGCTCTGCGGCGAGCGGTCGCGTTCAAACGGTTCCGCGCCGCCGACGTCCGCTCCATCCTGGCCGCCGGCACTGGAACCCCGCAGCCCCGCCCTGCCGGGGACGCCCTGGTTCTGGACCTGCCCACCGCCCCGACACGGTCGCTGGACGCATACAAGATCACCCGTGACGGGAGCGGCGCATGAACACCACGACTCGATCGAAAACCACAGTCCTCAAACAGCTCCCGGAACTGGCGGCCGATCTCGATGCCGGATTGCGCCGGTTGAAACTGGCCGCGATCCGCCGCACCGCACCGGAAGTCCTGGCAGTCGCCAAGACTCAGCGTTGGACCCCGGAGGAGGTGCTGCGCACCCTGCTCGACACCGAGCTGGCCGCCCGCGACGCCTCCAATACCCGCAATCGGCTCAAGGCCGCCGCATTCCCGATCACCAAGACCCTGGACGGATTCGACGTCACGGCGTCCTCCATCCCACAGGCCACCTTCGACTACCTGGCAAGCCTGGAATGGGTTGCCACCCAACAGAATCTGGCGTTGATCGGGCCACCGGGCACGGGCAAGAGTCACACCCTGATCGGGCTCGGTCACGCCGCGGTGACCGCCGGACTCAAGGTCCGATACTTCACCGCCGCCGACCTGATCGACACCCTCTACCGCGGCCTGGCCGACAACACCGTCGGCAAAGTCATCGACACCCTGCTGCGCGCGGACCTCCTGATCCTCGACGAAATCGGTTTCGCCCCACTCGATGACACCGGCACACAACTGCTATTCCGCCTCGTCGCGGCTGCCTACGAGCGCCGCTCGCTGGCCGTCGCTTCCCACTGGCCGTTCGAGCAATGGGGCCGATTCCTGCCCGAACACACCACCGCCGCCAGCATCCTCGACCGACTCCTGCACCACGCCACCGTCGTCATCACCGACGGCGATTCCTACCGCATGAGAAACCGAACCAAGCGAGGTGAGAACCCCTGACCTAACCACCCCACCCCCTGCAAGGGGGTGGGGACTTTTCCTGGCCACCAGCGGATACCTCACCCGGCCACCAGCGGCGACTTCCAAATGGCCATTGACACGCTTACAAGGCTGTTCGGGCGGGCCAGGCCGCGGCCGGCCGAACGCACCATCATGCCGATTGCCGGGCATGGACGTGGAAGTCGGCGACGATCTCAGCTGTGATCGGCGATCGCGAAGGACGCATGTCGGCGGCATGTGAAAACGGGATCTGGCACGGTTTGCGTGATTGACCCGGCCTGGATTGCCAACGGGCGCTTGATGATCGATCATGTCGCCGGTGTTCTGATCTTGGACCGC
>NZ_JBIWMX010000040.1:0-72034 GCF_044766925.1 Nocardia sp. NPDC101769
CAACGCTCAACGTCACGCTCGACAACTTCCGATCTCGCCCACATCGTCAGAGAACTACTTGATCACCATGTCTCGGACGAGAGTGACAGATAGGGGCGCTTCCGGACGGTGGAAGGAAATACACATGTGGCGGATACGTGTTGGGGACGTCTTGCCGATCGACGTGGCCCGGACCATGTGAGGGTTGCCCACTGTCTGGGCAGTTCTGCCCACCGTGTGGAGGGCTGTGCCGATCCTCGTCGCTGTCGTGACCGGGATAGTTGTTGGCGGAGGGTGACCATGCCCCTTCGGGGTCTGCCCAATTATCGGGTTCCAACGGCTCATCACTGTCCGGATTCGAGGCCGAATCCTGGTCAGCGGGTGAATCGAGCACAGGCGTGGCGAAGGCTGGCGATGCGGCAAGGGTCGGGGACACCGCGAACGCCACGATCACCGCAGCGGACACGGCGACCGCGGGGCGCATGGCTGGACGTTTCAGGGATTTCATTCGGGGACTCTCCGGACACCGCGAAATAGTTTGGCGAGTGCCCTTTTCCGATGGTGGGTTGGTCGCTCGAGGCGGGACCGCCTGTCCAACCGGTGTCAGAATGTACGGATGCCCTGGGGCGGGACCCTTACCGATGGTGGCAAGGGTCCGCTCAGCCGCTGGGTGGTCGCTCACTTCGGATGACTGTCGCCCATCGGTGGTCGGCTCATCCTGATGATGGCGGACCCGATACGCGTGGTTGGGCCGGTAGGGAAGCGAAAGGTCGCCGGCCACGGCGTGGCGCGAGGACATGCATCTCGCGCCACGCGCTCTTGATCATGCTTACCGCGGTGAGCGACATGTCTGAGGGAGTCGCCGACCGGGTAGGACAGACCTGTGGCGATCCGGGCTTCGCGTTGAGAGGAGAGGGACGCTCGGGCACCGGACCCATGAGGAGTGTAGTTCTGCCGAGGAACAGTTCACCCGTCTATTCCCTTGACTGGGAATATGTGCTGATCGGTGACGGGGATGGCGAAAAGCCTCACTGCGGCCACTGTGCCGGGGTATCGGACAATCCGATGCTGTCGATTGGTTTCCGTGCCGTGGACGCGGTCCCAGAGTTGCCGGACGGAGTCGATGGTGTCCTGCCTGGTAGCCGGCCGACCAGTCGGCGAGGGGCAACACGACCTCGACGTATCCGTCGTTCCGCCTCGTGGTACCGAAAAGCTGTTTGCGGCAGCGCCGTTCGATGTGACCGCGCTGCCTAGTGGCCTGTAGGTCGAGGTCCTGGTCGGATTGGCGTTGGCGGCCGCGGGCATCCGGACACCCCTGGGCCCGACTTGCATCGGGTGCGATTTCTCGCATCCGATGCTGTCTCGGGGGGCTGCGGAACTGGATTGGCAGTCCGCATGTTCTGCGACTGGTTGTCGAGCCACGCCGAGGGGGCCGTGTCAGTGGGTGCGGTGGGTTACGAGGTGGGCGAGAGCTCGCAGGTCGGGTGTGCGGAGGTCGGCGGGCAGTGCGGTGAGTGCGGTGGTGATGCATCGGTGAGCGTATTCGTCGGCCGTGTGTCTGCCGCCTGCGGCGACCACGAGGTCGGTGGCCGCGGTGACCTCGGCAGGGGTCATCGGATGGGGGGCTTGGTAGAGCTCGGCGAGTGAATCACCGGCCGGGGTGTTGGAGTTCATGGCGGCGATCACTGGGAGAGTTCGTTTGCGCCGCACCAGGTCTCGTCCCGTGGGTTTACCTGTGATGGCCGGGTCGCCCCATATGCCGATGATGTCGTCGATGCACTGGAATGCGAGTCCGAGGTGCAGGCCGAACGTTTCGAATGCGGCGACGGTGTCTTCGCCGGCGCCGGCGCACAGTGCGCCCAACCCGGTTGCGCAACCGATGAGCGCGCCGGTCTTGTCGGCCGCCATGGTGAGGTAGTCGTCGATACTGACCTGGGTGCGGGTTTCGAATGCGCAGTCTTGTTGCTGGCCGCGGCACATCTCGACTGACGCGGCTGCCAATCGGGTGGTGGCCGCCGCCGCCACGGTCGGGGTCAGATTGGTGGAGGCGGTGTGAAATGCCAAGCTGTGCAGCACATCCCCGAGCAGAATCGCGTCGCCGACACCCCACACCGCCCACACGGTTGCTCGTCCGCGGCGTAGGTGATCACCGTCCATGACATCGTCGTGAACCAGGGTGAAGTTGTGTATCAGTTCCATTGCCGCTGCGGCTGGGACGGGTATGTGGCCGGTGCTGCCGCAGGCGGCGGCGGTGGTCAGGGTCAAGGCCGCGCGCAGCGCCTTGCCCGATTCCTCGGCGATGGGATTGCCGTGCTCGTCCCACCAGCCGAAGTGGTATCCGGCCATGCGCCGCAATGGATCTCGCAGTATATCGACTGTTTCGCGCAACACCGGTGTGCATATTTGGCGCGTTCGGTGCAGCACGGTCTGTGCGCGTTGTGTCAGCTGATGTGGGTCGAGGGTCGTCATGGTCATCACGTCATCTCCGATTCACCGCGTCCCGTGAGAGCGGAGGTCACGCTAGATCGCTCGGGGTCGGGGGTAGGCAACGTTGTTCGTGGCCGCCCGTGCATTGAAGTCTGAGCACCACATTGCCGGGGTCCCGAGTGCTTCCCGAGGACGTGCTGTGGGGGACGACTACAGGACGTTGTGGGGTCCTCGCCTGGTTGGACCGGCCGTGTTGTGGTCGGTTCTAGGCTGCGGCGCGTCATATCGGATCAGCCCGAGGAGAAACGCTTGTGAGCGTAGAGGATCACGACGGGCGAGTTGTCCATCCTTTCGACATGCGGCGTAGTCCGGACCTGGAGCGCTCGCTCGCCCACACTGTCGCCTGGCATCAGAGCTATGGGCTGATCGGTGAGAACGCCTATCCGACAGACAGATTCGTGCGGATCGAAACGACAAGGCTGGTGGCGCAAGGCTGGCCGTATGCGCGGGGGGAGGATCTGGATCTGCTCGCGGATTTCATGGGTATGGCCGCGATCACCGACGAACCTTTCGACGGGGCACTGGGCCGGGATCCAATCGAGACGGCACGGGTGATCGGTCGCGCGGCGAGTGTGTTCCACAGCGATGAGCGCGCAGGTTTGTCACCGTATCTGGCGGCGCTGGCCGATATCTGGGATCGCAGCCGGGTCGGTATGTCTCGGTCGTGGTGCGAGCGGGCGGCGTACCACTATGACCGGTGGTTGTACGCACATGTGCACGAGGCGCGGGGAAGGGTGCGCGGGACTCCTGAGAGCATCGACGCGTATCTGGTGATCCGCCGCGGAAGCGGTGGGATGGGCATCGTGTTCGACTTCATGGAACGGGTCGGGCATTTCGAGGTGCCCGCAGTGGCGTTCCACAGCCCCGAGATCGCGTTGATGCGGGACCTCACCGAGGACATCTCGCTGCTCACCAATGATCTGATCTCGTTGCCCAAGGAGGAGATGGTCGGTGACATCGACAATCTCGTATTGGTGCGCCAGCATGAGCTCGGTTGTAGTCGCGACGAGGCCATGCGCACGGTCGCCGCGTACACCGAGGAACTGATCGAACGGTTTCTGACTCAGCAGGCGCGGCTGCCGCAGATGTGTGAGCAGATCGGGCTGAGCGAGGACGAGTGCTCAGCGGTGATGGAGTACGCGGCCGCGATGCGGTGGTGGATGGGTGGGGCGATCGAGTGGTATTACACAAGCTTCCGCTATAGCCTCGAATACGCCCGCACCCAAGCCGCCACTGCGAACGGGCATCACGCCTGGCAGTTGAATCCCACCCGCTGAGTATGGGATTCGATGAGGTCCGTCCGACCGCCCGGCTACGGGGAGTGGTGGCGAGATGCCGTCACTGTCGGGCCTGCGGGAAAACCGTGGCGACGCAGCAGGATTACGGCAGCGGCCATGATCCACAGGTAGGTCGCCGCGGCGCCGGGCAGCACCTGGGCGAACGAACCCGGCGACCAGGCACCGGTCGGTACGAACACCGACACCACGCCGACGACGTCGATCACCGCCACACCGACGGCGGCATGCGTCAGAGCGGTGGGCAGCAGGCGGTGACGTCGATTGGCCGCGGCCACTGCGAACCAGATCAGTCCGAGCAGAACAGTGTTGAGTGCGAAGCAGATCTCGGTGAGATTCCACGAATAGGTGATCACCATCGAGGCTGCGTGATCCTCCCCGTTGGCCTCGACGGGGTAGCCGCGCCCCATCACGGCGATGGTCACGAACGAGCTCGCAAACACCAGCGCCGCCGCTGCGCTGGCACCGCCACCTGCGATCATGACGACGACACTGGCGCTGAGCTGTGCATTTCGCCGGATGTGAGCGATGGCGAGCAGCCACAGGAACATCACCGAGGCGCCGGTGAGCACCAACCACACCAGGGTGCCGATCTCGCCGAAGTGGCGGGGCAGCTCATAGTCGAGGTACACCCCGCCGTCGAGATTGTCATCGGGCCATGGGAATTGACCCAACGCGAAGCCGACGACCATGGCCGGCAAGGGCAGCATGCCGACCACTCCCGCCCATTGCAGGTGGTAGCGGCCGCTGTCGATCTCCATGAGCCAGACCTTTCTCTCGCCGCTTGCACGGTGGGGCGGATCGTGGTGACGGGGTGCCCGCCGACCGGATTGTGTCGGCCCGCTGGGCGGGTGGGGCCAACACACGCTGGCCCCAACTTCGTCGTGCACCATTCATGGCAGGCCGGCCAGCTCGGCCAGATGGCGCACCTCGGGGCGCACGAGATAGTTGTCGCGCCGGATCAGGTGGCGCACACTGTGGCGGGCGGCGGGGTCGTAGTGGATGTCTTCGGCGCACACTCGGGATGCTTTGGTCAACGCCAACGCGGCGGCGATGTCGTCGCGTCGGCGGATGTAGGCGCTGGCCTGGGCGATGTGATATTTCGTGCGGCGTGCCGGCAGGTAGTCCGTCGATGGTTCGACGGTGGCGGCCAATCTGATCGCTTCGTCGGGATCGTTGGTGGTCAATGCGATCTCAATGCTGGTCAATCCGACCTCGGTGGGCCCGAATGCTATGCCGTGACACTGGGTGTCGGTGTCGAGGGCAGCGGCGGCGGCTCTGGCGGCGTCGAGCATTCTCGCCGTGTCCCCGCTGCCGTGAGCGGCGGCGTGCGCACTCAGCAGATGCAGCGCGCCCCAGAGGGCGGCGTGACAGGTCGAGTCGGGCACGCCCATGGAGAGCTGGTCGGCCGCGGCCTGCGCATAGTTCTTGCAGTGCGTGGGGTAGGACAGGCCCAGCAGTGCATGGCCGACCTGCCATGCGCTGGCAGCTATCAATGTCGTGTCGCCCAGCTCTGTCGCGGTGGTCATCGCGCGGTCGGCGACAGTGGCGGCCATTGCGTGATCGCCGCAGGCCGACAGCAGTTGACGCGCGAGGTGGTAGGCCTGGATCAGCAGCGACGCCGAGGCATCATCACGGGCTTGCCACTGTGCCGCGCGGCACGCCTGCAATACGCCGGGCAAGGTCCGGGCGAGCTGCGAATAGCGTTGCGGCGCAGCGTTCCAGCATTCCTGACACGATTCCAGCCCTTGGTCCAGTTCTGCGGGTTCGGCAGTGACGACGGTGCCGGTGGTGTCGTAGATCTGCAGAGCCGGGTGATCGACGATCGTGCGGCGCAGTCGGCGCAGTATCTCATCATGGTTGGTTTCGCGTGGCAGCGGTGCGGGTGCGGTGTCGATCAGTTCGGTGAGATCGTCGATGTGCAGGATTTCGGCCAGGCGCAGCAGTACCTCGATGCTGTCGAGTTTGCGTCGGCCCGATTCGACCAGCCGCAGCCATTCCTCGCTGCGTCCGGCGAGGTTGGCCACCACCTTGCGTGACAGACCGCGTCGGCGTCGGCGTATCTCGAGTCGTTCACCCACGCCCAGATCGGTCGTGTGGAGTGCGTTCATATGTCGGTCCCTCCGCTGTGGTGATGAACGTCGGATAGTGACACTCGGCCTACGTTCCACCGAGCCGACACCTCCCATCGGCGGGAAACATGTTGGTGCTGTTCATGGTTCGGCCATCACAGTCGCCGATGTATCAGGAGGTGTGGGTAATTCTGTTCGCAGCCAACAGTTTTGAGACAACGAGAAGGAGATGATGCAGGTGGTATCCACGATCCCCGACGCGCCAGGTGCGCTGCCGCTGTTGGGGCACACCGTACAGCTTGTCCGCAGACCCCTGTCCTTCGTGGAATCCCTTGCCGCGCATGGTGATCTGGTGCGGATCCGGATAGGTCCGGTGTCGGCGGTGGTCGTGTCGGACCCGCGTGTGTTGGACCGGCTGCTTCACGATGATCGGGTGTTCGACAAGGGCGGACCGTTCTTCGATCGGGCGCGCGAGGTGGTGGGCGACAGTCTTCCGGTCTGCCCGCACAGCGCACACCGTCGGCTTCGCCGACTCGCCCAACCTTCTTTCCACAAATCGCGCCTACCCGGCTATGCCGAGATCATGACCAACCAGATCACGGCTGTGGTCGAACGCTGGCGCGACGGGCAAGTCCTCGACGTCCTGCGTGAAACCACCACTATCGCCTCCAATACGTTGGTGGCGACCATGTTCTCCGAGTCGCTGCCGCCGGAGGTGTTGCAGCGCATGCTCACCGATCTGGCCGTCATCGTGAACGGGATCTATCAGCGAGTCATCGTGCCTCGACGGTTGGCCGGGCTGAACCTACTGGGTACATGGCGCTACGAGCGCGCGAGCCGACGTCTGCGCGAGGACATGTCCGTGATCATCGCCGCACGTCGCGGCGACGGCAGGGATCATGGTGATCTGCTCTCGGCGTTGTTGGACGCTGACGACCCCGACAGTGATCGGCCTCGACTCGGCGACGAGGAGATCATCGGACAGTTGTTGTCGTTCTTCTGGGCGGGCACGGAAACGACCGGTAGCACCGTGGCGTGGGCGCTGCACATGCTGGCGCACTATCCCGAGGTCGAGCGGCGTCTTTTCGAGGAGGTCGACGCGGTGCTCGGTGGTCGTGCCGCGACGTATGCCGACCTGGCGCAGCTCGAGCTGACCGGGCGGATCATTACCGAGACGATGCGGTTGTGGCCGTCGGCGTGGTTGCTCACTCGCACCACCACCGTCGACACTGTGCTCGCCGGGCACGAGATCGCAGCGGGAACCACGATTGTGTTCGGTGCCTATCTGATCCACCGCCACCCCGATCAGTTGCGCGTCGATCGCTTCGACCCGGACCGGTGGCTGCCGGGAAACGCCGCCCCGCAGCGTATCTCCTACGTTCCCTTCGGGTCGGGTGCGCGCAAATGTATGGGTGACGTGTTCTCCCAGACCGAGGCGACGCTGATGCTGGCCACCATCGCGGCGCGCTGGCGACTGAGCCATGTCGCCGATGCTCACGTGCGTCCGAAAGCCACCGCCATCCTGTCTCCTTCCGGATTGCGGATGCTTGCCTCGGCGCGCACCAGTTACCAGCAGTAGACGGCAATTCACTCGTGACCGATCAAAGTCGACTGATCGCCTGTAGGCGCGCACCTGTAGGTTGCCGACCCGGCCGCCCAACTCGCCGCGGCGGTCCTGGATCCAGAACCCGATTCTCGAGCCCCAGTCGGGCTCGACCAGGGTGTCGGCGTCGGTGCGGGCGATGAAATCGCCTCGAGCCTTGTCGAATCCGAGATCGCGGCGAACGCGACACCCTGGGTTGCCTCCTCGATGAGGATGACCTTGGGGTGTTTCCGTTGTCGACGACGATGATCTCGTCGATTGCGTCTTGAACGACCAGATGGTCCAGGGTCCGAACGATCGACACCTCTTCGTTCAGAGCGGGTATGACGACGGACAGAAGTGGGCGAGACTGCGGTG
The DNA here is from genome assembly GCF_044766925.1 of Nocardia sp. NPDC101769. NCBI lineage: Bacteria > Bacillati > Actinomycetota > Actinomycetes > Mycobacteriales > Nocardiaceae > Nocardia > Nocardia sp. NPDC101769. Next base: position 7,794 of record NZ_JBIWMX010000040.1, read on the forward strand.
TATTGCTGGAAGTCATTACGGCCCTTGGAGAATTGGGGCGGTGGGGCAGAAAGCCGATCGGCTTCGGAGTGTGAAGGCTCGATGCCCGACTTTCGATTTCCCACCGATGGGAACAGCCGCTTGGCCGGGCCGAAATCCGAAACGTATTCGCAATCAGTGAGGGCGCACCGGCCTGTGGGGATTCAGCGGGCTATTCGGATGGATCAGATTATGGCGCTGCTGGTTTCATGTCCGGCTGCCGAGGAGGAGGGCGCGGGTGAGTACTGCCGATGCCGCGGCGACCAATGGTCGAGAAGAGCTTCCGCCCGCCATAGATGCGTTCACCAGAGTTCGGCGATCCCGGAATCTGGATGGGTGTGCGGGTCTCCCGCAGTGGGAAGTCCGTTGTGCGAGTGAGCCTCTAGTGTCGTGACGCGCGGGCGTGCGCGCTCTTGAGGGAGCCTTCGGGTTCTGGACTCTGCCGTTTCCGAACTATTCCCCGAATATCACAAGGAATCAGCCGGTTCCGATGCCGCACAACGACAATCCGTCGGCAGGCGATGAGCGGGATCCGCGGCAGCTGCAGGTGCGTGGTCCGCGTCGGAGGCAACCTCCACGCACCCGTTGACCTCGACGTTGTCACGTGATGAATTTGCAGGTATCCCGTGTGATGCGAGAAATCGCCGACTTGGTTGCGTCGAAGCGTCGTACGCTGAGCATCTGAGGGCGGGCGTGCAGGCTGTGTTCTTGTTCGCCGTCAGTCGACATCGATGAGCTATTCCCAGTGATGGGGCGTCTGGGGCGTCGGTTGGCGCGGTGGCCCGATTAGGTTGCTCATCGGAGCCCGATGGTGTGGACAGGTGGTTGAGTGATGACGGAGTTGGCTGATGGTGAGCCTTGGGCGGATCCGGAGGCGGCGGTGGCGGCTACCGCGCCGGTCACGATGATCAATGCGTACTCGGTTCCGCTCGAACAGTCCGATCGATTTCTGCGGATGTGGCGAGGGTCCAGCGCACGAATCATGTCCGAACAGCCGGGATTCGTTCGCGCGGTGATGCACAAGACCATCGCTGGTGACGAGTTGACCTTCGTTGATGTGGCCGAGTGGCGAAGCGCAGATGCCCTGACGACGGCTCGTGCCAATCCCGAATGGCGCGAAGCGATCACCACCATGCTCGATGATCCAGAGTTGGATGTGAGGGCACGACCTGGGCGGTATCAGGTGGTCTATTACGTGCGACCGGCCGGTGAATAGTTCCGTGGCCGCAGTGTCACGCGGACCGGTACGGGTAGTTCGACGATCGCGGGAACTCATCCGCCTTTCGCGGGCGTGAGGCCGATCGTCTGACTTGCGAGCCAGACCGAACTCGGGCGACCGATCACGGTGTGTATGGGCTCGGGGCGAATTGTTTTTGTTTGCACAGTGTTTGAGGAGTCCGATGAGTCCCGCTGCTGCTGAGAAGAAGCTGGCTATCCGTAGTCTGGAGATCATGTCGAGTGGTAGCCGCGCCGACTTCGATGCGGTCTACCATCCCCATGCAAGCAATCGTGAGAGTCGTCGCGAGCCGCCTGCCACCCGGGTTCGCGGCCCGGAGGGGTTCTATGCGACTGCGATTTGGTTGCGGGCTGCATTCACCGAGATGGAACATGAGATCGTGCATGTTGTCGCTGAAGGCGATCTGGTGTGTCTCGACACTGTCATGGCTGGTCGGCAAACAGGTCCCTTTGTGCTGTACACCGTTGACGGCGAGGTCGATCAGGTATTTGCCCCGCAGGGCAAATCCTTCTCCGTCGCCCAGACACACTGGATTCGTGTCGTCGACGGGCTGGTCATCGAACACTGGGCCGCGCGGGATGATCTCGGTCGAGCCAGCCAGTTGGGTTGGCTGCCCTCGCAGGCCGAGAAGTGACCTGATCTGGGGCAGGAAGTTCAGGCGATCAGCGTTGGTCGAGTGTGCCCAGTTCCCGGGCGATGCGGGCGAAGGCGCGGATCTGTTCGTTGTCGTGGTCGCTGCGCCAAACCAGCGCCCATCGGACCAGATGGGAATCGGTGATCGGCAAGTAGGTGACACCGGGGCGGTTGTAGTAACGGGCGATGTGGCTCATGCCGGTGGTGAGCGCAGTGCTGGTGCTGACGGTGGTGAGAAGGTCTTCGAGGGTGGAGATTTCAGTTGCCCGTTCGATGGGTTTGCCCTTGGGAGTATAGAAGGGGCTGACCGAATCTTCCCAGTACTCAGGTAGCGGTGTGCTGGGCTTGAAGACACCGAAAACGCCGAAGTCCTCCAATTTCAAGTGCTTCTCGCCGCTGAGCATGTGGTTTACGGTCAGGACCGCAACCATCGGTTCCGCAGAAATGATGGGCCCAACCGCCAATCCAGGTTCTTCCACTGGCAGCCAGGCGATGAGGATGTCGGCCTCACCGCGATGCAACGGCCCGAACTGATCGCCGAATTCGGTACTGCGAATCTGTAGCTCCCACTGCGGATGTCGTCGGCGGAAGGCATCCCAGTAGGCTTGATAGTCATAGGGGTTGTAGCCGATCATCGCCACGCGCAGCACCCCGGAGATCCCGAACGCCGCCGAGCGCGCATTCTCGATGGCTTGCAGCACACCGTGATACGCCGGTCGGATCTCGGTGAGTAGCTGGTGTCCGAGTGAAGTGATCTGCACATTGCGAGGGTTGGATCGATCCACCAGGCGGCCGCCGATGCGGCGCTCCTGGCTCTTGATCGACTGACTGATCCGTGCCTGGGACAGGTGCAGCCGTTGCGCGGTACGCCCGAAATGCAGTTCCTCGGCCAGTACAAGGAAGATTTCGATGTCCCGCAATTCCATGGCGACATTGTGCTCTTCCGAGATCGATGTTGCGAATCGAACTTCGGGAACCCACCACCGCGTAGGTCTTTAGACCGTGCCTCATGTCGTTGTGATTCGTTTGCCGCGTGTCGGATTTGGTTGTGCGGCATGATCTCTGGCCGTGGTCGTCGAGTTGTCGCGCCGATTGGTGTCTGACTATGGGTGTTTCGGCCGCCGACACCGGTGATGCCGAAGCCCTGAAGCCGCTGGTGAAATGGCGAAATGGGTGTCGAGATCGGCTGCGCTGCACCAACGTTCGACCGCGACGAAGCTCTCCAAGTTGCCGGTGTCGCGATGCGACTCCATTGTTGCTGACCGTCGGTTGGCCGAGTTCGTTCACACGGCGAACGCAGCGGCAAGTACACCACGCCCCGAAGCGCTCGCCGACTACTGGTGGGGACAGACGCCGCTCGTCGACGGGGTCGCGCAGGAGACGTGCCGCGATTTCGCGCATACCGGCTACGGGGTGTCGGCTGCGGCGCATATCGCTGAAACCAGCCGCATTCAAGGCCGAGACCTGTATCCGCAGGTCGCCGATCGCCTGCGGGCCGGATTCGAACTGCATGCGCGATACCAGCTCGGCACACCGATGCCGGGCTGGCTGTGCGGCGGGCAGCTGCGACGCGAGCTGGGGCCGGTGACCGAGGTCGCGTACAACGCATTGCACAATCGGATGCATCTGGATTTGCCCGAGACCGAACGGCTCACAATCAAGCAGCGTCCGGCGGGACTGGACATGTTCACGATGTGGGAGACGCTCACCCACGCCGACAATCCAGCCTGACGGTGACCGATTGACGCGGGGCCGAACAATCGGATCGACTCCCGAGGCGAGATCACTGCTGCGAGTTGGCCGCTACTCGCGCCGACAGTGGGGCATCGGCTTTGGGGTGCCGGTGCGGACGGGTGGGTAGTGGCGAATAGCTCGGGGCGAGCGGTGCACGAGATTGGCTCGGATTTGGGTCGAGGAGTCCACGTTCGGTTGAGCAGAGGGTGAAGCGGCGCCGCTCGAGGTCCCAGAATCGGTAGATCGGCCATTGCAGGCTGTGTGTCAACCACGCGCCGGCACCGTGAATCCTGTGCCGCACAGCGATTTCGAAGCCGTGAGCTTCGAGAGTTCGCAAGCGGTCGCGTTCGTAGCGCCAGTGGTCCCGTGGGCTGATTTTGTGGTGTCGAGCCGAGATCTGGGCGCGCATCTGGTCAGCCTGCTGGATCCGAAATCCGCGCCTGACCAGACAGAGGGCAAGGTCCAGGTCCTCGAGCAGATCTGGCGATGAGCAGGTGTCGGCCCGCACGCCCATCCATGCGCTGCGTCGTAGGGCCATGTTCGCTCTGGGCAACTTTTCGATTCTTGTACCGCCGGCATACGTGCCACGGTCGAATCCGATGCGGCGATGGCGTACGGATCGGATGGGCGAATCATGATATGTAGTGGCGCCATTGATCGCATCGATCGCGGGATGGTCGGCAAAGAACTGTCGGATTGTCTCACCCCAGTTCGAAGCGACCAAGGTGCGTGCCTCGATGCGAGCGATCAAATCGCCTCGGGCACGGTCGAATCCTGTGTTTCGGGCGTGGGCGATTCCTCGGACCGGTTCGGAGACGACATCGATCTTCGGGCAGGCGATCGCGTAGTGCGCTATCACGCGGCGAGTTTCTCCGATCGCTCCATTGTCGACGAGGATGACCTGATCGATCGATGCTTGTGCGGTGAGTCGATCGAGGGTTTCAGTGATTCCTCTCTCCTCGTGAAGGACTGGGATCACCACGGACAGGCGGGCCATATTCTGGTGGCATTCCACGAATTTCATCCGTTCCGCACTCGTCTGCGTGGAAGGTGCTCGAATTTCTGTAAAGATACCGACCATGACGATGTCTGCCACCGCTGGGAAGCCCGTGGGAGATGGTAGGTCGTGCTCCGCGTGTCGCCGAATCCTCGACCCGACACGGTGGACTCGGAGTTGGTCGGCGATCTCGGCGGCGGGCTCGGTCGAAGACGGCGCGCCGGATGTCGTGATTTGTGGGTTATGTTCGTGGTGTTCGAGGGGTTCCAGTCGCTGGATCTCGTCGGGCCTCTGGAGGTTTTTCAGACCGCATGTCGCCGGCGCGGTCGCCCGGGACAGGGCATGGCCATCGTCTCGACTACTCCGGATTCGGGCCGAAGGGCTCGCGATGGCGGTGCGCTGGTTGTGGTGTGACTCGTCGTAGCCGCCGCGTCGGGGTGGTCTTGCTCTGGAACTCGCGCAAGGTGTATTCCCATCGGTTAGAACAGGCAAATGGAGATGACGGTCACACCGGCGTCCAATGAATTGTGTGGAATGCACGTCGAACACTCCGCCGACGCTCGTCGCGGTATATGAACTCGTTGGTCGGGTCTGGCGGCGAGTCGCTGAATTCCGCCTCACCGCGGCGGGAACCGTCGAACTCGCTCTGACCGGTGGCCAGGACTGCTTGCTGGCGCGGGATTGGTTCATCAATGGAATCGCGCCGTCGAGCAGCGCCCTGCATACCGATCGAGCGGACGGACCAGCGTTCATGCGAGCGTTGATGTATCCGTTCCGGATGCCGTATTTTCGGCTCGCCGACGAAAGCCCTTGCGCTGCTGATCGATGAGCGACACCGTCGGCCTTCGGTCACTGTGTCGGATGTGGATCCTACTGCGGCACAACGGTTCCTGGGACTCGAGGTGCGGGGTCATCCTCATCGGGCTCAGCTTCCTGCGGCACCGGCTGGTCTTGGGCGCTGGTCACGGCGAACGCAGCGGCAAGTACACCACGCCCCGAAGCGCTTCGGGAGCGATCGAGCAGAAGGCTGACAGTTTTCTGCGCTGTTACTACCGGGACCCCAGGGTCGACGAACAGAATTTGGTCGATCGCGTCCAGGGCGGCTCGGTAGGCCGGTCGGTAGCGGAATCGGTGTTCGCTTTCCGTGGCCGGCGGTCCCCATTCCATCAGCGGTAGGACCGGGCAGCGGGACGAGACGGTCGACTGCCAGGCCCTGGGATCAGCGGGGAAGTGCTCGAGGTCGTTGAGGATCGCCAGTGCGGCTTGGTATCCCAATACGAGTGTGGCCGGTATGCCTTCGGCGAGGTCGACATCGACCAGGCGGCCGTGTTCGCGACGCAGGCGGTCGAACACAGCGTGTAGATGGTGGGCGCGGGTGGCTTCCTGAGTGCGCGGGCGGAGTTGGGACCCGTCTGTCACCAAGGGGCAACTTCTGCCGAGAGTGGAGCAATCCGGCACCGAGTCCGGTTCGGCGGGAGTTGCTTTGGAAACACACTGGTGAGAATTGATGATTGGTCCCGATCGTTTGTGCAACGATGCCAGACTGTCGACGACTGCGGCTTTCCCAATGCTGGGAACCGGACCGTGCTGTACACGGAAGCGGATCACTGCTGCCAGTGTCGTTGCCGCGCAGCACTTCCCAACGTCGGCGACAGCGCTATCGTGTGCGGTCATGATGCGATCGCGAGACCACCTGTGGATCGGCGCGGTGACTACGTTCCTGCTTCTGGGATCGGTGTGTGCCTGCTCGTCGGATCCGGGACAGCCGACGGCCTCTTCATGTACGGCGACCCCCAATGGGACTGCGGTGGCCTCGGGTGTCCCGGCGGGACCTTCTTCAACGAATCTGGCCGAACATCCTGAGATCGCGACCGGCTATCGCAGTGGAATGCGTGCGGTACGGACCACCGGTTTTGCAGTATCGACGGCGAATCCGGTGGCCACCGAGGCCGCCTGCACCATACTGGCGGCGGGTGGCTCCGCCGCTGATGCGCTGATCGTCGCACAGACAGTTTTGACTCTGGTCGAACCGCAGGCCACCGGAATCGGGGGTGGCGCGTTCCTGATGTACTACGACGCCAAGACCCGCACCATCGATGCCTATGACGGCCGTGAGACCGCGCCCGCGGCCGCTACTGCTGACTATCTGCGCTTTGTCAGTGCTACGGACCACTCTGTGCCCACACCCGACGCCCGCGCCAGTGGACGCTCCATCGGGACTCCGGGGGTGTTGCGGATGCTGGAACTCGCTCACACCGAGCACGGCAGACAACCGTGGAAGGATCTGTTCGCGCCGGCGATCACGCTGGCGGACAACGGATTCGCGATCGGCCCCCGTATGGCCGGCCAGATCGCGCAGTCCGCGCACGATCTGGCCCGCGACCAGCAGGCCGCTGCCTATTTTCTGCGGCCCGACGGCACTGCCAAACCAGCCGGGACCATGGTGACGAATCCGGCGTTGGGCAAGGTGCTCTCGAGCATCGCCACCGATGGCGCCGATGCGTTCTATACCGGTCCTGTCGCCGCCGACATCGTCGCCGCGATCACTTCCGCGGCCGGTGGCCGCACCCCCGGGGCCACGACCACAGCGGACCTGGCCGGTTACCAGGCCAAGAAACGCACCGCCGTGTGCTCGCCGTACCGAAGTCACGAGGTCTGCGGGATGCCCAACCCCTCCTCGGGTGGCTTGGCGGTCGAGCAGACCCTCGGCATTCTGTCCCATTTCGATCTCGCCGCACTGCGCCCCTCCGACACCGACGGAGTCGGTGACACGGCCCGCAATGGGGGCACACTGAACGCGGACGCGGTGCACTTGATCGCCGAGGCCGAACGGCTGGCCTACGCCGACCGCGACAGATACGTCGCAGACTCCGATTTCGTTGCTCTGCCCGGGAATTCGCCCAGTGCCTTGCTCGACCCGGGCTATCTGGCCCAGCGCGCGGCGCTCATCGATCCACACCACAGCATGGGTACTGCCGCGCCGGGCAGCTTCGGTCCCGCTCTTGCCGGCGCGGCGGGACCTCTGCCCGAGCATGGCACCAGCCACATCAGCATTGTCGACAGGTACGGCAACGCCGCGTCCATGACCACGACGGTGGAGTCGGCGTTCGGGTCGATGCACATGGTCGATGGGTTCGTGCTCAACAATCAGCTCACCGACTTCTCGGCCCAACCGGTCGACAGCGCGGGCGTGCCGATCGCCAATCGGGTCGAGGCGGGCAAGCGGCCGCGCAGCTCCATGGCCCCGACGCTGGTGTTCGCGCGTAATCCCGATGGTTCTCGCGGGTCGCTGGATTACGTGACCGGCTCACCCGGGGGCGCGGTGATCATCCAGTTTGTCGTGAAAACTCTTGTTGCCATGTTGGATTGGGGACTGGATCCGCAGCAGGCGGTGTCGATGATCGACTTCGGTGCCGCCGATACGCCGGTCACCAATGTCGGCGGTGAGCATCCAGGCGTGGATGCTTCCGACAATGGCGCGCACGATCCGCTGGTGCAGCGGCTACGCCAGCTCGGCCACCAGGTCTCGGTGGACCCACAATCCAGTGGAGCCTCTGCGCTGGTACGCGAGGGTAATGGTTGGATCGGTGGCGCCGACCCCCGCCGTGAAGGCGTTGTGCTGGGTGGGAATCCGCCACGCTGAACTGCCGCGCCCATCGGCCACCGAACTTCCACAAGCTGCGGGCCACGGTGGTGAGGACAGGAGACGACGCGATGAATCGCTTTCCCACAACCGATCTCACCGACCGCACACCGGACAGCCGTACACAGCCGTCAGCGCGGCCCGCGGACGACCGGTCGTTCGGGAACCGACGCCCGACAGAGGAAGTCCAGAACGACAGGGCTGGCCAGGGTTCGGAATTCCTCGAAGTAGGCGTGCCGGGCTCCAGGGATCAGGTGTAGCTGAGCACCGGGGATTCGGGCGGCGAGCAAGGGGGCGTTGGCGGCGGGGTTGAGCAGGTCGTCGGTGCCGTGCAGGACCAGGGTGGGTGCGCTGATGGCGGGCAGCAGGTCCCACGCGTTGTGCCGGTTGCTGGCCACGAGGTGGTGGTGTCGAGAGTGAGCGGGCATCGCGGGATCGCCGATAACGTTGTACGGGCCAGGGTGATCGGCAAGCCAGCGAGGCGTGTACATCAACTCCAGCAGCGCTTGCCGTGCGGCACCAGGCTCAGATTGGACCAGGGACCGGCCGACATCGTTGGAGCGTTCGATGCTGTGCGGGCCGCCGGGTGAGGTGCAGCCGAGTACCAGTGCACCCACCCGATGTTGGTGACGCGCGGCGAGTTGCTGGGCAACCCGGCCACCCATGGACGTGCCGTAGACGTCGGCCCGCTCGATGCCGAGCTCGTCGAGCACGGCGATGACGTCCTCGGCGAATTGTTCAGTGCTGTAGGGGGTTTCGGGCTTGTCGCTGTCTCCGGTGCCGCGATAGTCGAGGGTGAGAGTGCTGCGCGCAGGGTGGAAATCAGCGCGCACCGCATCCCACCAGTGATGGTTGTTCGCCTGGCCCGCCAGCAAGACCAGCGGCGCTCCCTCACCTTGGAGCTGGTAGGCGATGCGGGTCCCGTCCGGTGTTCTCGCGTACGTCATCGGCAGGGTGCCCTCACTTCCTGTATCGACGGGCACTGTACTGCCGCGAGCCGAATTGGTTCCCGCCCGCAGTGAAAAGTCGGACAGCCCAATGCCTGGTCGAGCTCTGGCCGGGACGCCTGCCGGTTTCCACACCTATGCGGCGAGAATCTTCGCGACCAGGGGGGTGAGGACTCGTTTGGGGCCGACTTCGATCCACTGGGATTCGCCGCGGGTGGCCAGCAGGCGGATGCTGTCGACCCAGCGGACCCGGTGGTCAGCAACTACGTTTTGACCGCGTTCACCTACGGCGGGAACCTGACCGCCACCGAGGTGGCCCGGCACATGAAACATGTCTCCGCGCACGAGATCTACACCGCCGCCAACAAACACGCCGACGCCGGCAAGATCCACAAGGCATCCGCCGAGGTGATCAACGCCTTCGCGAAGCTGGATGTGGCCGGGGTGTGGGGCGACGGTCAGGTGGTGGCCACCGACGGATCGCAGATCGACACCTGGGAAAACAACCTCCTGGCCGAGTCCCACATCCGCTACGGCGGATTCGGCGGGCTGGCGATGCGCCACATCTCCAACACCTACATCGCTCTGTTCACCCACTTCATCCCCTGCGGGGTGTGGGAGGCGATCTACATCATCGAGGGCCTGCTGCAGAACAGCTCCGACATCCAGCCCGGCGTGGTGCATGTGGACACGCAAGGCCAGTCGCTACCGGTATTCGGCCTGGCTACGCTCATGGGATTCGAGGTGCTGCCCCGGATCCGGCATCCGAAAACTCTTCGGGCAGTGGTGTTCTCAGTGCCGGGAATATCCGCGAGGTGCTCGGTGCGCGCGGCGCGTAGCATCCGCAATGCCGGGATGTGCATCGAGTTCCCCGAGTAGATCTGGAATTTCCGCACCGCACCGTTCTGCTCGTGGAATTCGACCTCGACAATGCAGAACCCGGCATTGGTTGTGGATTTCTCGAAAGGAAAGACACGTCATGGGAAATCTTGCTGAACTCGCCGGACGCGATCCGGAGCGTCTGGCGGCCGCGGCCGGTTCGGCGCTGCGCGCCGCGCTGCAACGGCACGTCACGCAGTCCGCCGAGAGCGGGCGGCTCGCGTTTCAAAGCTTCATCGGCGCGGACGATTAGCCGGTTTGCCGCGCACCGGGCATCGAGGTGCCCGGTTGAGCCCCCGGGCACACCTTCCGCGGGTCTCCCGCCTGCTCGCTAGCGAAAGGACCCCGCGGATGAACCGCGCGCTCGAGGAACTGCCCTGGTCCGGTTGGGGGGTGCAGGTCGCCGAGCTCCGGCGCAAGGGCTGGCGGCCGCAGGCCTTCACCGAGTTCGTCGTCAAGATCCACGGGTGGTGCAACCTGGCGTGCGACTACTGCTACGTCTACGAAATGGCCGATCAGAGCTGGCGTGCGAAACCCAGGGCCATGAGCCGCGACACCTTCGACGGCGCGTGCCGGATGATCGCCGAGCATGCCGCCATGCACGCGGTGCCCGCGGTGGACCTCGTCTTCCATGGCGGCGAGCCGCTCCTGGCGGGTTCCTCCGAACTCGAGTACTTCGCCCGCACCGCCCGCCGATTGCTCGAGCCTGATGTCCAGGTGCGCTTGGGAATTCAGACCAACGGCGTCCTGATCGGCGAGGATGTGTTGCAGATCTGCGATCGCTGGGACATCAGGATCGGCGTCAGCCTCGACGGCGGGCGGGCCGAGCACGATCGCCACCGCTTCGACCGCCGCGGTCAGGGCAGTTACGACCGTGTCGCGGCCGGACTGGAACGATTGCTGGCCGATGAACGCAGGCGGCTGTTCACCGGCCTGCTGTGCACCGTGGATCTGCGCAACGATCCGATCGAAACCTACGACGCCCTGTTGCGATTCTCCCCACCGTCCGTGGATTTCCTTCTGCCGCATGGCAATTGGACCACACCACCCCCCGGTCGCACACCCGACCCGGCGGCCACCCCTTACGCGGACTGGCTGCTGCCCATCTTCGACCGCTGGTACGGCGCTCCCGAACTCGAGACCCGGGTTCGGCTGTTCGACTGCGTTATCGATCTGCTGCTGGGCCGGGACGCGGGATCGGAGTTGCTGGGTCTGGCGCCGGTCCGGTTGGCGGTGATCGAAACCGACGGCTCGCTCGAACAGGTCGACGAGCTGAAGTCGGCGTTCGAGGGTGCGGCGGGACTGCGCCTGGGCGGTGCGGGCAACCCGCTCGATCAGGCGATCTGGGATCCGTCGATGATGGCCCGCCAGATCGGCGCCGCCGCCCTCGACGACACCTGTACGGCCTGCCCGGTGCACATCGTCTGCGGCGCGGGACATTACGTGCACCGCTATCGCGAGGGTTCCGGATTTCGCAATCCCTCCGTGTACTGCCCCGATCTGAAAAAGGTCATCGGGCACATCGAAAAGCGGTTACGCGCAGACCTGCTCGCCGCCTCGCCATAGACCACCACCACCCGATGCCGACTCGGCGGCCCGTGACACCGTCCGCAACGACAGGGAGACACCAATGACGGCCACAGTGGACGAGATCGACGATATCGCACTGGATCTGAGCTCCGGTCACGGTTCTCGAGCGGGTATCGCGGCCTTGACCGGAGGCCTGCTGGAACTGAGAGCGATCCTGGTGCGCACCCTGCTGACGGTCGCGGCCGACGAGGCGGCGATCGATGCCGCGGCCGGACTGCACGAGGCCTATTGGCGCCTGGCCGCACTGCAGCCCGACCACCCGGAGGTGGTCTCGTCGATGCTGTGCTACCCCAACACCGGTCCCTGGCTCAACCACGTGCTGCGCCGCTTCGCCGCCGAATCCGACGACTCCCGGACCCCGCTGTGGGCCGACTGCGGCTATCTCGGCTGGCTGGCGGCCTCGGCCGGGATCTTGGCCGGGACCCAGGGACAGGCCCGACTGGTGATCCGCAACGGCGAGGTCATGCTGCCGGGGCTGGGGATGGCCGTGCTCGGCGCCGACGACCACTGCGGGCACTGCGAACTGCACTGGACCGCCACGGGCGCATTGCATTTCCGCTGGGACACAGGTTCCCTGCGGATCGAATCGCCGACCGAGGAAACGCGGACCGGATGGTTGCCGCTGCGGACCGCGCGGGTCGAGAGCGACGAGATCACGGTGTGGCTGGACGATCTGGATCCGTTCCGCCATCGGGAGTCCGCGGGGTCGGCGCTCCCACGTCTGAACGCCCAGCAGGCCCAACGCTGGCAACGCGACTTCGAGCAGGCGTGGCAGCTGTTGCGTCGCGATCATGATCACTACCTCACGCCGATGCGGGGCTGCCTGCGCAGCTTGTCGCCGTTGAGCGCGGAGGCGATGGTGGACAGCTCCAGCTACACCTCGGCCAATGGCGCCGGATGCGTGTACACCACCGCCGCGACCGACAGCTGCCAGTTGGCGCTCACCCTGATCCACGAGGTCCAGCACACGAAGTTCGGCTTGCTCACTGACCAGGTGGAGTTGTTCGACCCCGACCCCGAATGCCGCTTCTACGCCCCCTGGCGCGACGATCCACGACCCATTCTCGGCCTGATGCACGGCATCTACGCGTTCTTCGGAGTGGTCGACTTCTGGCGTGTCCATCGCCATTCCGACTGCCACGGGTCCCTGCAGGCGCATGCCGACTTCGAACTCTGGCGCACCCAGCTGGTGGGCGCGATCACTCAAGCGCGGGCCTCTGGCCTGCTCACCGCCGCAGGCACCCGTTTTCTCGACGGACTGACCGCGGCCATGCGTTCCTGGTCCGGGGAAGAGGTCCCCGCCACGGCCCGGCAGGCAGCGATCGAATCATCCTTGGCGCACCGGGTCTTCTGGTCGGTCCGGAACTTGACGCCGGATCCGGTGGCGATTGCCGAACTCACCGCGTGCTGGGACGCGGAGCGCCGGGCCCCCACCCGGATTCTCCTCGCCGACCGGGTCGATCAGCGCACCCTTCCCGATCACTACCGCAGCCTGCGCCTGGCCGCCCAGCTCACCACCGTGGACGCGACAGCCGCTGCGGCCCTGGCGGATTCGCGACAGCCGGAGGGTGACCGGGCCTATCTCGCCGGATATCCGAGCGAGGCCATGGCCCTCTACAGCCGGGAACTGCGCGTCGACCCGCTGCGGCCGCAAGCATGGGCGGGACTGGCGTTGGCGGTGTCGAAGGTGCACGGGCACCACGCCGTGCGGGTGCTGACCGATCGGGCGGCGGTGGCGGCGCGGTTGTATCAGTCCGTCGGTCCGGAGGTCGAGATTCTGGATCTGCTGCTCTGGCTCTCGGCCGGCTCGGACGCCTGACCGGGCGGTAGCGTGCGCAGCAACCGACGCCGCGCCTCGGCGGGCAGGTCCGCGCGCAGTTGCGGCGCGACGAGCCCGGCCGCCGCCAGCGGGCCGGGCGTCGGCAGCGCCTCCCCGGCCAGAATGAACCCGAGTTTGGCGTAGGCCCGATGCCCGCGGGTGCCGGCCGTGGTGTACGCGTAGAACGGGCGGTCGCGGGCCGCGAGTATCGCCCGCCGCATCAGCAGCCGTGCCAGGCCCGTGCCGTGGAACTCGGGGAGCACGTACCAGGCCTCGAGCAGGCGGGCGCCGCTCTCGCCCGGGCCGACCTTCGCGAAGCCGACGATGCGCCCGCTGCCGATCCGCTGCACGAGCAGCGTGTCACGACCCGCGCGCACGGCCGCGTCGATCTCCCGCGGCTTGCGGGTGGCCAGGTCGGTCAGGAACGCCGGGAGCCCGGGCTTGCCGGGCAGCACCCGAAGACCGCCATAGGCCGAGCGGGCGCCTTCCCGGATCACGTGGACGATCTCGGGCGTGTCGCCGAGGCGGGCGTCCTCGATGCGGGACTCGAACGCCGGACCGGCTTCGATCCCTGTGGCCGCCATCGCCTGACCCACTCCCTGTCCTGTCGGACTGCTCGGTTGACCATTGTGGGCCGCGCATTCGAGATTCCCAGCGTTGGGAATCTCGGACAATGGGTTGAGCTGTGCTGCAGGACCGTTTCTGGTGAGGTGAATCGCGCATTACTGCGCCAGGATCACCGGCGTATACGGCTTCGCCGCAGTGGATCTCGTACACACGGTGTATGGCGCGTGGCGGGCCGAGGATCCCCAGCTGGAGAAACTACTATCGTGGGAATTGCTGAAATCCTAGGTCCAGGAATTGGGTGATGGCGACTTCGCTGACCAGGTGGGTGACCGCGCGGCATGGGTCAGCCTCTCGTTTTCTGGTCGGGGTGGGTCGCGAGTGCGTCGGCGCGCACTTCGTGCGAGTGCAGGACCCAGCGGTTCTTTCCGGCGGCCTTCGCGCGGAACAGGGCGGTGTCGGCTGCGTCGAGAAGCGTTTCGGCGTCCGCACCGACCACCGGCCAGAGCACGGTCCCGATGCTGGCGGACACCCGTAACATGTTGTCGCCGACGATGATCGGCTCCGACAGTGTCGCCAGCAGGGTGTCGGAGACCGCGGCGAGTTGTGCGGCGTCGGCTTTCGGAATCAGAGCGACGAATTCGTCGCCACCGATTCGAGCTATGAAGAGTCCGGGATCGCGTGTGCCCTGGCGGAATCGGTCGGCGACGGCGCTGAGCAGTCGGTCACCCACGCCGTGGCCGTAGTGGTCGTTGACCTGCTTGAAGCCGTCCAGATCGAGGAAGCACAACCCGAGTTGATCGTCGTCGCCCGCCTGGGCGATCATCACGTCGAGCTGCTCGACGAGGTGACGTCGATTGGGCAGCGAGGTAAGCGGATCATGGCGGGCCTGCCGCTGAAGTTCATCCTGCATCTCGTGTTGCTCGGTGACGTCTTCCCCGACTGCGAGGAGGTAATCGGCTCGGCCGTCGGTGCCTTTGACGAAAGTGATGGCGAACGAGGCCCAGCCGTAACTGCCGTCGGCGCGTTGGATGCGCTGCTCCAGTTTGACCGTGCCCTCACCGGTCGGCACGAGCTTCTCGTAGACCAGCGCCTCGATCGCGTCCCGGTCATCAGGGTGCGCGAAATCGTAGACGGACGCACCGCGGAGCCGATCGATCGGTACACCGATCATCTCGGCGAGCCCGCGGTTGGCATCGATCAGACGTCCCGTGGTGTCACCGACCGCGATGGCGACCGCCGCGTTGTCGAACACCACCTTGAACCGTTCCTCCGCGGCGCGCCGTGCGTTACCCATCGCGGCCTCGACGGACAACCGGCCTCGGCATTGCGCCTGATGCAGCGCCGCACCATAGCCTCGCCCGAACGCTGCCAGCAGGACCGCCAACCTCGATGCCGCGTCGGGCCTGCGGCAATATTCGGTCAATCCGCTGAGCATCCGTGCGGACACGGACAGCACCGGCAGACTCGTCAGTTTGGCGTCCACCAGTGCCGCACCCACTCGCGCGCCAACCTCCGCATCGAAATCTTCGCGGTTCAGCTCGGTGGTGAGCTCGGCGGACATTAGCCCCCGCCCGAGGACTCCCCGACAGATTCCAGATCAACTCTCCCACAAGGAAGTTCAAGGAGACTTCGTAGGTTTCGCGCTGCGCCTGCTCGCGGGCGTGAGCCACCCGTTCGGTGTCCAGCGATTCGACGTCGGTGGTGATGATCCCGGCGAGCGGCAGGTTGTGGCGAGGGTCGATCCCGTGCTGCTCACCGAACCGATTCGGCCGAAAGTCTCGGCAGTACTCCGCGATATCGCAATCGGGCGTGCTGAACAGCTCACGCAACGACCACAGCCGCCCATCCCGCAACAGCGCGCTGTGCTCGGCGCGCATTCTCTCGATCCCGATCTCTAGCGCCGACGTGTACTCACTGCCCATGGATGGAAGCCCTCCCCGTAACTCGCACTCGTAGGCCAACGCCTCGCCGCGGCGGCGGACGATCCGCCGATTCGGCGAGATCGTTTGGCTGGCACCGCATCATAGGGCTTCGGCCGAGGTCACGGATGCCTGGCCGCTGCCGGTGGGGAAGAGCATGAGCCACGGCCAGAATGTGTCGTCCGAACCGGTGGAACCTTGGCAGAACCCTTCCTGACAGGTGAGTGGTCCCCGGGCGACGTCGGTGGTCGATTCGGGTGAATTGCCGACGTGCAGGCTTGCCACAGCGAGAGCTGGTGCGGCAATGGAGAGTGCGAGTCGGGCGCACACAGGGTGAAGCATGTTCAAGTCTCCTTGAACTTCCTTGTGGGAGAGTTGATCTGGAATCTGTCGGGGAGTCCTCGGGCGGGGGCTAATGTCCGCCGAGATCTGTGGTGGCGATACCGCGCAGGAAAGCGCGTTGGGTAATCGCGTAGACGAGTATCATCCCGGCCCTGGGCCAGCCAGCCGTCTGGGGCGAGTACATCCGCGAGGGGGTTCGCGAGGAAAAGAGTAGTGAATCGGCCAACTTCGACTATTCCCTCTGGTGGGAAGGATTCGCGGGGCGTTCCTTGGAGCGATGCATGTGGTGCGTGTGCAGGGCTCGGCGACGTCGGCGAGCCCGAGGACACCGTCACCACGACGGGCCCGGCCGGTGCTCGCACGCGGCCCCGCGCGATCCCGACCCCGATAACCGCGATCCCACAGTTGGCCGCCGCCGCGGCCGCGCACGGTGACACCGACCGAATCATCCTCGAGCGCCGGCGCGAAGGCATCGGCGCGGCGAAGAAACGAGGCGCCTACACCGGCCGCACGCTGACCGACGAGCAGGCCGAGCAGTTGCGCCAGCGTGCCGAGGCCGGCGAGTCCAAGGCCGCCCTTGCCAAGGCGTTCGGGGTCTCCCGCGAGACCGTCTACTCCTACATCCGATCGCGGCCCGCCCATGCGACAGGGGAGGGGACGCTCACCGCGAACGTCTCCGCAGTCCCGACTGTGGGGTGAGTCCCGGCCGGGGCGGAGTCCCGTACGCCATGGGATGCGAAAACTGTGATCGGCGTGGGATTCTCGGCACCATGCAAATTGACGGCCAACCCGCAGAGTAGTGCAGCATTTGCGAGCACCACTGGACCTTGACGCCCGCAGGGAAGTTCCCATGGTACGGGCGCGACGGTCGGCCAGAAGGGATGCCCGCCTGCGCTGGGTCGCACCTCACGACAGACGAAGCCTGGAATCATCCGGAGCGGGGGGTGTACGAATAAGCACTGAGGTGGCGAGGGAGCCCGCCACTATGACTGCTGGCGGGCTCCCATCTGCGGCATCAGCTATCGGCCACCTCGGTCCAGTCTCCGAGGGCGGGGGGCTCGGCAGCGCGCACCCGTACGTCGAATTCCACCGTCATCGTCGGATGCGTCGTGGCCCTTGTGATCCAACCTTCTAGAGCAAGCGTCTCCCCCGTGGTGAGATCGCGCAATGTGCGGTTTCGGGGGTCGACTTCGATGTTTCGATTCGTGAGGTCGAGCTTCCAGACAGGATCGAGTGATTCGTCAGCGATCGTCTCTGTGCGCAGCTAATCAGGTGCCATATGCGCCAAGGGTATCGGATGGGTACGGTGCCGAGCGGCGGGCCGATGGTGAGGAGATCGCTATCCGCTACTGGTCGGGTGTCCGTCGGTGATCGACCGCATGGTGCCGGTGAAGCCGTCGCGCGTCTTGGACGCCGGGTGACAATACGAAGTGCCCATCTGTCCGCGCCTCTCTCGCGGACAGATGGGCACCCGTATCACATCGACCGGTCACGCCGCGGCCACGCCGCCCACACGATCACAGTCACCGGCAGGCCCACGACCACGGCCCAACCGATCGCGTGCCAGCTCACGCCGACCGGCTGAACTCCCCAGCGCGCACGCCGTCACAGAACGCATCCCACTCGCCAGGCGTGTACAGGATCGCGCCACCGCTCGGGGCGCCGGAGTGACGGACCGCGACCCGGCCATCGTTCAGTTCGCCGACCTCGACGCAGTTGCCGGACGGGTTGGACGCGGTGGCCTTGCGGAACGGCACGCGCAACGCCAGCGCGGCGGCGTTGGGGGCAAAGGTGTCGGTCATTTCGGGTGTCTCCCTGTCGGTTCGGGCGGTGCGGACACCGCCATCGGTTCACCGGTCCCTGTTGGGCCGGTGGTCTGGGACGGTCACTGCGCCCATGGCCGGGTTCCACCGTGCGAACGACAACCGCGGTAACACGGTCTCCACATCAGCCACGGACAGCAGCGCGTTCAACATCAGCGGGTCGAGATGGTCTGGGCTGGGCACGATCAGCGCATCCGCGTCGGCAGAGCGCACGATATCGACGAGCGGGATCAGTGAGACCTCCGATGCCATCTCGACCACATACCCGAGATGGCGTGCGAGACGGCGCATCTGCGCTTGGTCCCATTCCGGCGCGGTGCTCACTTCGATGTCGAGCCACCCCAGCGCGGTCGGTTTCGCTCGCATCGGTAGCCCCCTGCTCGGTGGAGAGCCGCCACCACCGAGGGCCAATGGCTACGAGCTTTCCTCGGGGGTGGGGCCAACCTCGACGCTATGAGCGGAAGCCGTCACGGTTTGTCCCACAGGGACAAACGAGGAATCAGTACGACCGAGAGCCGTGTTCGGGGGCTATGCCGAGCCTGTACGCAAGGCCGCGCAGCTCCCGGCCGCCGACGCCCCGACTGGCCGTTCGCAGCTGGTTGGCGACTGCTTCACGGACGAACAGATCGCTTCGAGTCTGTTGCGGAGCAGTCGCCTCGGCCCTGACAAGCAATTCTGTCCCTTGGGCTCGCCGCGATGGCTCGGCCAGCAGCGTGCGGCCCGCCTCGGACCAGAAATTCGCACGCCGCGACGCCGACGGGATCGACTCCACCGGGACGTCTGCCACCAGTTCCACAGCGGCTACGCCGTCGCCGAGCTCCATGCCGATCGAGGACCGCCAGATGTCAACGTTGGTGCGCCCGAACCACAGTCGAGCGAACTGCCCTGTGTCGGTGTCCATGCGCCGGGCGACGTCCGCGGCTTCGGTGAGGTGAGTGTCGGCAGTGGACCGGTCACCCTGCACGGCCGCAGCCAGGGCAGCGGACAGGTTCAGCATGCCGTACGCCTGGATCACGTCGTGGTTGTTCAGGCTCGGCGCGATCCGGTCGGCGGTGGCGACGGCACGCTGGTACTGCTGCGGCCGAGACACGCTGCCGGATATGCTGCCGCGCAGCCACACCGCGAACCCAAGCCACGCGGGATCCTCGAGTTCCTCGGCGCACGCCTGCGCTGCCTTCACCATCATGATCGGAAGTCCGCGCACCGCAAGCCTTTTCGCTGTCTCGGCGAGCACGTAATAGCAGCGGATAAGGCCGATCAGGACGTCGGTGCGCCACGCGGGCCGGCGCACGTATGCCGCGTGCAGTTCGTGGAACAGTTGCGGCGCCAGCGCACACACCGCCGGGTAGTCGGTGGCCTCGCGCAGCAACTCGACGGCCGCCAGGTCCGCCGCGATCTCTGGCCATTCGCGAAGGTTGCCGCCGGGGTCCTCGCCGAGTTCGCAGATCTCCAGGGCACTTTCGATGGCTACCAGCCCGGCGTAGGACTCGGGCGCGGCACCGCTGTTCTCCCATGGCTGTCCGTTGAACTCCGACGGTGCGACCCGTAGCGCATTCGCCAGGGCCTCGACCGTGCGCCGGTTGTCGAGCGTCTTCTCTCCCCGCTCGAGCTTGCCGAGGTAGCCGAACGATATGCCGGCGAGTCCTGCGGTCACTTCGAGGGATTGGCCACGCCAAGCACGGATTTCGCGCAGTCGGCGTCCGAGTTCGTTCGGGGGCACGCCACTACCCCCTGTGTCCACCACACTCATGTGTCCACGCTACGACCGTTCGGTCGGCTCAACCAGGGGTTCGGAGGGATCGAGCGGGCGTACCATCGAGAATTGCGCCACCACACTCATAGGCGCATAGAAGCCGTCACCTGGTCGCCACCTAGTGACGGCTTCTCACTGTTCTCGGTTGGATCGGACCTCGGCGCGGGGACAGCCGCCAGGGCAGCGCCAACGTATCCGACTCACGGGCGGGGGCGGAGTCGCGGCGCACGGACACGGTGGCCGGGTTCGCGTCCTGGTGCGGCATCACCCATGCCCTGTAGGCCCGGGGGCCTCGGCTCGTCCAATTTGGACGAACCGACGCACACCTCTCAGGCGGGCATGCCTTTCGCGGCGCCCGGGGTGAGGAACTCGACGCGGAAGCTGTCGACGAACTTTTCACGCTCGGCGAGGAACCGGAGCGTGTGCGGCTGCTGCTCGTGCGCGTCGAACGCATCACGTGACGCGTACACCTCATAGAAGACCCGGGCGAGCGGCTCACCCTCGACAGTGTGCGTGGCATACACCAGCGTTCCGGGCTCGCGCTCGCGGATCTGCTCGACGGTCTCGGCAACCAGGGCGTCGAAACCCTCGACCGCGGCAGCATCGGCGAAGTTGAAGCGGACGACAAGAGCGATCAATGAGTTCGTCATCACGGACGATCGTTCACTTCGCCGTGCGGCCCGCCGAAAGGGCTTCGGGCTCACCAAGAGTCGCGGCTTCTACTTCCTGACCGATCCGCACACCAACACGGTCGTGGTCGGGGCGCCGAGCGGCTGGAGCGCGGAGGACATCGCCGACTACCTCGACAACGCAGGGTAGGGCAACCGCATCCGGGACAAGGCAGGGGTACTCGAATTCGAGTACCCCGCACCGGGCGCTGAGGATGTAACAGAATGTCACAATCCCTTCCGTACAAGCCCGTTCAACGGTGTCCACGAATATGCAGAGTTCCAGGTAGCAAACGTTCCTGTACGGGCTTGTACCCACGTGGACATGGGGTAATCATCCTCGTTGACGCCCCCGAACCGCCCTTCGTGCACACCCCGGGCCGGGTGCCCAACCAATGGCTTGACTCCGGGGAGTTCCTCGCGCTGCCGGTCTCCTGCCCGTGGTGCGGCTGGTGGCGCGATGGTGCGTGCGAATGCCCGCCGGACACTCCTCCATCATGACCCGGGTATCGAGTTAACACGTAGACAATGAACTGTGACGTCGCGTGCAGCTTGACCGACGTGGCGTGCCTGCCGCTTGGAAAGGGCTATCCGCCACCGGGTTCCGCTCGTAGTGTCGCGGGTGGGTTTCGGGGCTTGTCCCAGCAACCGCAACCGCTGATGTCGTCGATGGGCTATCGGGTGGCACTCATGCTTCGGAGCCCGAGGGTCGCCCGCTCTTGCGGCCCTTGATCGGCGCTTCTCCCAGCCATGGAAGCAGCCGAGCACGAGAACGCTCGACGGTCGGCGGGAACCCCCGAATCCTTTGCCAATCCCGCCGGTCCGGGAAATCGCCAGCCAGGAACCAGTCTGTGGCGTGGCGTGCCCAATCGTTCAGGGGCGAAGACTCGAAAGTCGTTGAGCTGTAGCCACGTCCAGCCGATGCGGCCGAGCGTTGGCGTAACGCACGGGTGCAGATCGCGTTGTATCTGGCCTACGGCCGTCCCTCCGAACGGCGTCGCGCGCGGATCCTCGCGCGGCGAATCCCGTAGCGTCCCTGGGCTCGACGCGCCCGACCGGGGCGGGCTGGCTCTCTACAGGATCCTGTCACGTCGGCGTTCGGCGGCGATCCGGGCTTGCTCGGCGGGAGCGACTGATCATGGCGCACCTTCGGCGAGTGGGGGAGCGTCTATCTCCGGGTAGAGCTGCAGGTAGGTGGCGTGGTGCTCACGATAGTGTCCGCGTCATGGTCCCCGCCCTGATGTTCATCGCCCTGATCGTGGCGGCGGTGTTGGGACTCACTCAGCAGTCGTCGGCGTAGTCAAGATTTTCGCGAGCACGTCCGCGATTTGTCCGAGTGCCTTGTCGCCGGTCATGCTCCAGTGGGTGGCATCTACCTGGGCGTCGTTAATGTGTCCATCGATGACATCGATCCACGTCATGGCTCCCTGAATTTCTGGCGAGAGGCCTTGTGCGGCAGTGAAATACATCAGGTCGCCGTGGAATGTGCGAGCGTGGTAGCTGCCTACGAGTTGGGTTGATCGGGCTGCGTTGTCGATTGCGGCCGCGATGCGGTCGGCGCCGAAAGAAGCGAACGGTTCTCCGAGTACGGCGAGTTGTTGGGCCAGTCGCTCCGGTGTGGAGTCCAGGTCGGGCAGGTTGGCGGCCACGTCGCCGAGCAGACCGCCCAGCAGCTCTGCGAGTGGGACTACTCTTCGTACGGATACAGAAGCGCGACCGGTGGTTTCGTGGTGGCTGTCCAGCATGGCGAGCAAGGCGACCTCCGCGCCCTCTTCCTGTAGCTGTACCGCCATGGCGTGTGCGATGACGCCGCCGAGCGACCAGCCGAGCAGATGATAAGGACCTGTCGGTTGGACGGTTCGGATCTCTTTCACATAGCGGCGGGCCCAGTCCTCGATCGAGTTGGGAAGAGGCTCGTCGCCGCGCAAGGCCGGAGACTGCAATCCGTACAGCGGCCGGTCACGGTCGAGGTGTGCGGCCAGACCCGCGAACGACCAGGCGATGCCACCGATCGGGTGCACACAGAACAGAGGTTGCGCGGAGCCGGTGGTCCGCAGCGGCAGCAGTACGTCGAATGCCGCACTGCCGGTGTGCTCATCGGCTACTGCGGAGATCAGGCCGGCGGGGGTGGGCGTGGTGAACACCAGCATGACGGGAACTCGGTGTCCGAGCGCGTGGCCGACAAGATTCGCCAATCGAGTCGCGCTCAGTGAATTGCCTCCGTGTTCGAAGAAGTTGTCGTCCAGGCCAATTCGTTGGGCACCGAGCACCTCGGCGAATACCGTACAGACCGCCCGTTCCCGGGTGGTGACCGGTTCACGGAAGGCGTGTACCGCTGGTAGAGGGGTGGGCAGTTCCTTACGGTCCAGCTTGCCGTTGGCGTTGAGCGGCAACGCGGTCAGCGGCATGAAGACTGACGGGATCATGTACGACGGCAGTTCGGCGGCCAGCGCCGACTGCAGCTGCTGCTTGTCGGGCTCGCCGTCGCTGCCCACGATGTAGGCCACCAGGCGGTCGCCGAGGACCGGATCGGTGTGCGCGACCACGGCCGCCGAGGCGACGGAATCCAGGCGCAGCAGCGCGGATTCGATATCGCCGAGCTCGATGCGGAAGCCGCGGATCTTCACCTGGAAGTCGGTGCGGCCCCGGTACTCCAGCTCGCCGCTCTCCTGCCAGGCCACCAGGTCACCGGTGCGGTACATGCGGGAACCGTTGCCGGCGAGCGGGTTCGCCACGAATCGGTCGGAGGTGAGGTCCGGACGGCCGTAGTAGCCGCGCGCCAGCTGCGCGCCGGCCAGGTACAGCTCGCCGGACACGCCCACCGGCACCGGCCGCAGACGCGAATCCAGCACGTACACCTGGGAGTTCCACTCGGGCGAGCCGATGGACACCGACAGCTCGTCGCGGACGGTGACCCGGTGGTTGGTGACCGACACCGCGGCCTCGGTCGGGCCGTACAGGTTGAACAGCTCGGTGCGCGGCCGCTCCCGCAGCACGCGCTGCGCCAGCGGGCCGGGCAGCGCCTCACCGATGGCCAGGATGCGCCACAGCGAATCCGGCAGCCCGTCGGTGAGCAGCGCGTCCAGCATGGACGGCACCACGTGCAGGGTGGTCACCCATTCGCGGGCCATGAGCTCGTTCAGATACGCCGGGTCCTTGTGGCCGTCCGGCGCGGCGATGACCATGCGGCCACCGCAGGCGGCGGCGGACCAGAACTCCCAGACCGACAGATCGAAGGTGGCGGCGGTCTTGAGCAGCACCGCATCCGCCGGGTCGAGGCCGAATTCGGTGACCTTCCACAGCAACTGGTTCACCACCGCACCATGCGGCAACGCCACACCCTTGGGGCGGCCGGTGGAACCGGAGGTGAAGATGACATACGCGGTGTTCGCGGCGCGCAGTGGTGCTGTGCGTTCGGAATCGAGGACAGGGGCTGCGCTGACATTGTCGAGGGTCAGTTCGTCGAGTCGTACGAGCGGCGCGATTGCGGTCTGAAAATTCGCGTCGGCGTTTGTCAGCACACTGATCGGCGCGGTCGATTCTAGGATGTGGCGGATGCGATCGGGCGGCTGATTCGGGTCCACTGGTACGTAGGCTCCACCTGCGACCGAGACCGCGTACATGGCGACGACCAGGTTCATCGAGCGAGGCAAAGCCAGCACGACCCGCTGTTCGGGACCGACCCCCAGGGAAATCAGGTGTCGTGCGAGGCGGTTGACACGTTCATCCAGCTCCGCGTAGCTGAGCCGGAGGTCGCCCGAGATCAGCGCCGGCGCATGGGGGGTTCGTGCGACGGAGGCCGCCAGCAGCTCCGGCAGGGTTGTCGGGGCGATGGTCTGCCGGGTGGTCGAGTTCCACTGGTCGATCAAGCGGTCGCGCTCGTCGTCGTCGAGCAGTTCGACGTCGCCGACCGGCACAGCGGGATCGGTGGTGAGGGCGGTCAGCAACCGGATGAATCGCGCGACGAACCCCTGGGCGGTGGCCCGATCGAACAGTGCCGTCGCGAAGGTGAGTGTCCCGTCGATTCCCGCCGGGTGGCCGTCCTCGAGGTAGTTGTCCTCCAGGATCCAGTGCAGGTCGAATTGGGAGACTTCCAGATCGAAGTCGACGGCGGAGACGGCGAGTCCTGGAAGTTCGAGGCTGGTGCGAGCCAGATTCTGGAAGGACAGGCCGACTTGGAACAACGGGTGGCGAGCGGCTGAGCGCGGCGGATCGAGGACCTCGACGAGCCGTTCGAACGGCACGTCGGCGTTGGCGAAGGCCGCGAGATCGGTCTCGCGTTGCCGCGCGAGCAGTTCGGCGAAGGAGGACCCCGCGTCTACCTGAGTTCGGAAGACGAGGGTGTTGACGAACATTCCGATCATGTCGTCCAACTGGGCGTCACCGCGGATCGCCATCGGCGTGCCGATGGCGATATCCGAAGCGTTCGCCAGGCGTGCCAGCAACACCGCCAGGGCGGTGTGGACCACCATGAACAAAGTCATGTTGTGGGCCCGCGCCAGAGCTGCCAGGCGAGTGTGTGTTTCGGCGTCGATGCTGATCGCGGCCTTGTCGCCGGCGAAGGATTGAGTCGGTGGCCGCGGGCGATCGGTGGGAAGCTCGAGCTGTTCGGGAAGCTCGGCAAGGGCGGTCTTCCAGTACGCGATCTGGTGTGCGGCAACGGAATCGGGATCGGATTCCGACCCGAGCAGGGTGTGTTGCCAGAGTGTGTAGTCCGCGTACTGCACCGGTAGCGGTTCCCATTCGGGCGCGTGTCCGTGTGCGCGGGCGGCGTAGGCGATCATCAGGTCGCGGGTGAGGGGGGCGATGGAGGCGCCGTCGCCGGCGATGTGGTGAATCACCAAGGCCAGCACGAACTCCGCGGTGTCGCTGTCGGCGATCTCGAACAGTGCGAT
Source organism: Nocardia sp. NPDC101769 (assembly GCF_044766925.1). NCBI lineage: Bacteria > Bacillati > Actinomycetota > Actinomycetes > Mycobacteriales > Nocardiaceae > Nocardia > Nocardia sp. NPDC101769. The sequence continues at coordinate 33,258 of NZ_JBIWMX010000040.1, forward strand.
CCGCACCGGCACCTCGACGGTGACGTCGAAGCTGGTGCCGGTCATGAACGCGGATACCGCCGCGACGATGTCTGCCGCGACGATCGCATGGTCCTCGATTTCCACGGCGGACTGCTCTACCGACAGAATCATCTGTGCCGGTAGAGCTGTCGCATCGTGGGCTCGCGGGTAGATGGTGCGCAGAATTTCGTGGCGGGCGATGACATCGGTGATCGCGGCCTGCAACGCGTGTGTGTCGAGTGCACCGGAAAGCCGTACCGCGAGCGGGATGTTGTAGGCGGTCGAGGCCGGATCGAACTGATTGAGCAGCCACATCCGCTGCTGTGCGGGAGAGAGCGGAATGTGGTGCGGCCGTGGGACAGCCGCCAGAGAGTGACGCCGGTCGAGGTCACGCTCGGGCAGCCGAGCCGCGAATCCGGATACCGTGGAGGCCTCGAACAGCAGAATCACCGGCACGTGCGTCGAGATCGCCGCACCGATCCTGGCCGTCACCTGGGTGGCGATGAGGGAGTTGCCGCCTAGGTCGAAGAAATCGTCGTCGGCACCGATCGGGTTTTCGATACCGAGCAGTTCGCCGTAGATCTTCGCGACCAATGTCTCGAGTTCCCCGGTCGGGGCACGGAACTCCTTGGCCCGCAGGGCAGGTTTCGGCAACGCGTGGCGATCCAGTTTGCCGGTCGGGGTCAATGGAATCGACTCGAGGAGCGTGATCGCGCTCGGCACCATGTGCGCGGGCAATCGATCGGCGGCGTAGTCGTGCAGCGCCTCGACATCCAGCTTCGCGCCTGGTGCGGCGTGAACGTAGGCAGCCAGGATTGTCGCATCGTTGTCGAGCTGGTGGCCGAGGGTCGCCGCGAAGTCCACGCCGTCATAAGCCATGAGCAGCGTGTCGATTTCGCCCAGTTCGATGCGGAATCCTCGGATCTTGACCTGGAAATCGTTGCGTCCCAGGTATTCGATGTCGTCGCCGGTCCAGCGCACGAGGTCGCCGGTGCGGTACAGCAGCGATCCAGCGGTTCCGAACGGGTTGGCTACGAAACGTGAGGCGGTCAGGGCGGGACGGTCCGCGTAACCACGCGCGAGTGGTGGACCGGCGATGTACAACTCGCCCATCACCCCGTCGGGGACGGGGGCGAGCCGGCTATCGAGGATGTATTCGGCCACTCCGTGTATCGGCGCGCCGATGGTCACCGGATTTCCGGGGGCCAGCGCCTTGCTGATATTGGTCACGATCGTGGTCTCGGTCGGACCGTAACCGTTGTAGAACTCACGTGTACGCCGTCCGGAAATCGGTGTCACCCAGCGTCGCACGAGGTCGGCCGGGCAGGGTTCGCCACCCGCCACCACCACGCGCAGCCGGTCCAGTCCGGTCGGATCCAGCGACGCCAACGCGGCCGGGGTCACGAAGGCATGGGTCACCTTCTCTCGGCGTAGCACCGCCGCCAAGTCGTCGCCGCCGTAGATGTCGGTCGAGACCACCACCATGGTCGCCGCTGCGCCGACGGCCAGCAGCAACTCGAGGACCGAGGCGTCGAAGGACGGCGAGGCGAAATGCAGTGTGCGCGAGGAATTGGTGACCCGGTAGCGTTCACGCTGCTGCATGCAGAAGCCCGCGAGGCCCGCGTGGCTGACCACTACGCCCTTGGGTCGTCCGGTGGAACCGGAGGTGTAGATGACGTAGGCCGGGTGAGCGGCCCGCAGCGGGCGTACACGGTCGGCGTCGGTGATCGGGTCGCTCGGGTAGCCGTCGAGCCGTCGGGCCAGTTCGGTGCTGTCGATCACCAGCCAGTCCAGGGTGTCCGGCAGTTCGGCACGCACGGCGCCCACGGTGAGGCCCCGGGTCGCACGCGAATCGGCCAGCATGTAGGTGATGCGTTCGCTCGGGTACCTCGGATCCACCGGCACGTAGGCTGCGCCGGTCTTGGCGATCGCCCATACCGCCACCACCGACTCGACGGACCGTGTGATGGCCAGGGCGACTCGATCTTCGGGGCCGATCCCGCTGTCGATGAGCAGTCGTGCCAGGCGTGTGGAGAGTTCGTCGAGTTCGAAATACTCCATGGTGGACAGGGTTTCGACGGCGTCGGCGTAAAGGAGTGCCGTGCCGTCGGGGTTCTGCTCGACGGCGGCCTCGAGCAGGTCCGGCAAGGTCGCCACGTGCGGTGCGGCCACCGGGGCGGCCGACTCGACCGGCGTTCGCCCGGCGCGCAGACGCGCACGTTCGCTGTCGTCGAGAATGTCGATGGTTCCCACGGTGATTCGAGGGTCGGTGGCGATTGCGGCCAGAACGCGTGCGAAGCGTCGGCCGAATGCGGCGATGGTCGGTTCGTCGAACAGATCTGTCGCGTAGACGAGCCCGATCGTGATCTCACCGATCCCGCCGTCCGCTTCGACCTGCGGCGCGACCATGACCTGGAGGTCGAATTTGGCTGCGAGCTCACCGCTTTCGAGTGCCGCCACGGTCAGGCCGGGCAGCGCCAAACTTGCCTGTTCGACATTCTCGAACGCGAGCATGACTTCGATCAGGGGCCGGCGCCCGGTGTCGCGGATGGGTGCCGCGACTTCGACGACTCGTTCGAACGGCACGTCGGCATGCGCGAACGCCGATAGGTCTGTCTCGCGCACAGTGCCGATGAGATCCTCGAACGCCGCGTCGCCCTCGACGCTGGTCCGCAGCGCCAGGGTGTTGACGAACATGCCGATCAGGTCGTCGAGGGCGCGCTCGCCCCGGCCCGCGATCGGTGTGCCGATGATGATGTCGCGGCCGCCGGAGAGCCGGGCCAGCAGTACCGCGAGTGCGGCGTGGACCACCATGAACAGCGACGCGCGATGCTCGCGGGCCAGGGCGTCCAGCGCACGGTGCACGTCCTCGGGGATCGTGAAATCGATGGTGTCGGCGCGCAGCGACGGTGTGCGAGGCCGAGGCCGGTCGGTGGGCATCTGCTGGTCGTCGAGGTCACGCAGTTGGTCGCGCCAGTACGCCAATTGTGCGGCGGCTATCGAGTTCTCGTCGTCATCGTGTCCGATCACCGATCGTTGCCACAGCGCGAAATCCGCGTATTGGACAGCGAGTGGAGTCCATGCCGGGGCGCTGCCCTGGCTGCGTGCGATGTACGCGGTCACCAGATCTCGTGCCAACGGGGCCAGGGAGGCTCCGTCGGCGATGATGTGGTGGACGACCAGGACCAGGATGTGTTCTCCGGCCGCGGGGTCGGTGTACAGGCGGGCGCGCAGTGGCGCGGACGCGGTGACGTCGAAGCCCGCGGTCATCATCGCCACGACATGGTGGGTGACCGAGGAGGCGCCGGCGGTGACGATCTCGAGCCCGTGTGGCAGTACCGCATCGGGGGAGAGGATGTCTTGGAAGGGGTGGGCTTCGGCTGTCGGGAATCGAGTGCGCAGCGCTTCGTGCCGCTCGAGCACGTCGAGTACGGCCTGTCGCAGCGCGTGGACATGCAGTGTCCCGGTCAGGCGAATCGCGAATGGCAGGTTGTAGGCGGCGGAGGCGGGATCGATCTGGTTGATCACCCAGATCCGTTGCTGCGCGAGCGACAGTGGCACGCGATCGGGCCGGGCCATGGGCCGCAGGCGCGGGCGATCCGAGGTTTGCGTGTCCTGCGCCAGCCGTGCGGCGAGGGCCGCCACGGTCGAGGAGTCGAACAGCTCGCGTACCGCGACCCGGGTTCCGAGTGCTTCGCCGAGTCGTGCGGTAAGACGGGCGGCCATCAGCGAGTTGCCGCCGAGGGCGAAGAAATCGTCGTCGGCGCCGATCTGCTCGAGGCCGAGGACCTCGGCGAAGACGCGGGCCACCGCGATCTCCGACTCGCCTGCCGGAGCACGGAATTCGCGGGTGGCGAAGATCGGTTCGGGCAGGGCCTTGCGGTCGAGTTTGCCGCTGGTGTTCAACGGGAAGGCGTCGATGGCCACGACGGTGGATGGAATCATGTAGGTGGGCAGGCTGTCGGCGACGGTAGCCAGTAGCGCCCGCGGGTCGATGATCGCGCCCGGTGTTGCCACGGCGTAGGCCACCAGTTGATCGCCGAGCGGTGTCGGCACGACCTGCGCCACGGCCTGTGAGACTGTGGGTTGTGCCAGCAGGGCGGTTTCGATCTCGCCCAGCTCGATGCGCTGGCCACGGAACTTGACCTGGAAGTCGGTGCGGCCGATGTATTCGAGTCGTGCGGGCCCTTGTGTGTCCGGGGCGCGCCAGCGCACCAGATCGCCGGTGCGGTACATGCGGGAACCGTTGGGCCCGAACGGATTCGCGAGGAAGCGGTCTGCGGTGAGGTCGGGGCGGCCCAGGTAGCCGCGGGCCAGTTGGTCCCCGGCGAGGTACAGTTCGCCGGGGACTCCGGCCGCGACGGGATGCAGGCGCGCGTCGAGCACATATATCTGGCTGTTCCATTGCGGCAATCCGATCGGCACGCTGGTTCGATCGGTTCCGTCGGCAAGCCAGGAGGTGATGGATACGGCGGCCTCGGTCGGTCCGTAGAGGTTGTGTACCCGGATGCCGGTTCCCAATGCACGCGCGGCGGTGACGGTCTCCGGCGGCAGTGCTTCGCCGATGACGAAGACGTCGCGCAGTGTCGGAATACTGCCCGGGCGAGTGTGGGCCGCGAACACGGTGAGCATGGACGGTACGAAATCGGTGACCGTAATGTTCTGTGCGGCAATGACACTGGCCAGGTACTCGGTGTCGCGGTGGCCGTCGTGGTCGGCGATCACCAGTTTCGCGCCGGTACGCAGCGGCATGAAGTAGCCCCAGAGCGACACGTCGAAGGTGGTGGCGGTCTTCTGGAAGTAGGCGTCGTCAGGGCCCATCGGGTATTCGCTGAGCATCCAGCTGATCTGGTTGTGGATGGCGCCGTGGCTGACTGTCACGCCCTTGGGGCGACCGGTCGAACCGGAGGTGAAGATGACGTAGGCCGGATTGTCCGGCCGCACCGGACGACGCAATTCGCTCGCCGTGACCGGTGTGTCCGAGAAGGAGTGCAGCGCAACGGTATCCGTATGCACGATATCGATTTCGGAAGGCAGGTCGACGGCGTCGGCGGTGGTGGCCAGCACGCAGGCGGGTCGGGCGCTATCGAGTATGTGCCTGATTCGGTCCGCGGGGTGATCGGGATCCAGCGGCACCCACGCGCCGCCCGCGGTGAGGATCGCGTACATGCCGACGACGAGATCCGGTGACCGGCGAATCGCGAGACCTACCAGGGACTCTGCCCCCACTCCGCGCGCGATCAGCAGGCGCGCCAAACGATTGACCTGGGCGGCGAACTCCGCATAGGTCAAGGTCGTGCCCTCGAAGGCGATCGCGACTCGAGTCGGATATCGGGTGACGGCCCTGCGGTAGCCGTCCAGCAGCAACTCGGGTGCGAGTGCATGCGCGGTAGCGTTGCGGCCCAACAGCATTGCCCGGCGTTCGTCGTCGCTGAGCATGTCGAGGTCGCCGAGTGGGCGTTGCGGCTGCTGGGCGGCGGCGGCCAGTGTGCGTCGCAGTCGATCGGCCAGTGTGGCGACGGTGGCCTCGTCGAACAGATCGGTCGCGTAGATGAAGGTCGCGGCCATTCCGGCGGGTTCTCCGTCGATGTCGTGTGGCATCACGGTCAGATCGAGGTCGATCTTGGCCAGGCGCGTGTGCAGATCGACGCCGGAGATGGTGAGGTCTGGCAGTTGCAGGGTGCCGGTTTCCATGTTCTGGAACGACAGCATGACCTGGAACAGCGGATTCCGCGCGGGCGATCGCGGCGGGTTGAGCACTTCCACCAGTCGTTCGAAGGGAACGTCGGCGTGACCGAAGGCTTGAATATCGTTGGCGCGCACCGTCTCCAGGAGTTCGGTGAAGCCCTGCCCGCCGTCCACCTCGGTGCGCAGCACCAGGGTGTTGACGAACATTCCGATGAGATCGTCGAGTGCCGCTTCACCGCGCCCGGCGATCGGTGTGCCGATGGCGATGTCGCGCGTGCCGCTCTGCCGTGCCAGCACTATCGCCAGTGCGGCGTGCAGGACCATGAACAGCGTTGAATTGTGTTGCTGTGCGATCCGCGTCAGGGCGGTGTGCAGTGCCGCGTCGATGTGGAAGTCGTAGGCGGCGCCGCGCCCGGACGCCCTTGCCGGTCGCGGCCGATCCGAGGGCAGGTCGAGCTGATCGGGTAGGCCGGCGAGCCGCTCGCGCCAGTAGGCGATCTGCTGGGCGAGCACGGACTGCTCGTCGTCCTCCGAGCCGAGCGCCTCGCGCTGCCACAGTGTGTAGTCGGCGTATTGGACCGGCAGGGGATCCCAGTTCGGCGTGGTGACACGCGTGCGGGCCAGGTAGGCGGTCATGAGATCACGGGTCAGCGGAAGAATCGACATTCCGTCGCCCGCGATGTGGTGAACCACGCAGACCATGACGTGTTCGGTTGCGCCGAGTCGCAGCAGTCGCAGTCGAATCGGTGGTGCGGCGGTCAGATCGAACGCGGCCATGGCTGTCTCGGCGATGAGTGCGGGCAGTTCGTTCTCGCTCACATCGTCGACCGCGACCGTCGGCACCGCACGTGAATCGTTGAGCGGCAGTATCTCCTGGCGCCCGACGCCGTCGAGTTCGGGATAGAAGGTTCGCAGCACCTCGTGGCGTTGTGCCAGGTCACGGACTGCGCCGGTGAGGGCGTCGACGTGCAACGGGCCACTCAAGCGCACGGCGAAGGGCATATTGTCCACCGCGCTCGCCGGGTCGAAGCGATTGAGGAACCACATTCGCTGCTGTGCGTAGGACAGCGGGATCTGCGGCGGGCGCGGCATCGCTTGCAGGCGGGAACCTCCTCGGCCACCCGCGGTTTCGGCGATCAGGGCGGCCAGACCGGCTACGGAGGAGGCCTCGAACAGCGACTGCACCGAGACGCGGACTCCGAGCGAGTCTCCGATACGGGCGGTGGCTTGCGCTGCCAGCAGTGAGTTGCCGCCCAGTTCGAAGAAGTCGTCGTCGAGTCCGATTCGGGTGTCGCTTCCGTTCGGCAGGAGCAGCCCCGCGAACACGGTCGCGATCGCTTCCTCGGCGGGAGTGGTGGGGGCGCGGAATTCCCGGGAGGCGAATATCGGTTGCGGCAGCGCATTACGGTCCAGCTTGCCGACCGGGGTCAGCGGGACCTCATCGATCAGGACGAGCGCCGAGGGAATCATGTACGCGGGCAAAGACTCCGCCGCGAACCGCAACAGCTCGCCCGAGTCGAGCGCTGTGCCCGCGCGGGGTAGGACATAGGCGACCAACCCGGTGACGCCCGAGGGCAGGGTGGTGCCCAGGGTCACGGCGTACGCCACGTCCGGGTGCGCGGTGAAGACGCTGTCGATCTCGCCGAGTTCGATACGCAGGCCACGGATCTTGACCTGGAAATCGGATCGGCCCAGGTACTCGATGAGGCCGTCCGGGCCGCGGCGCACCAGGTCACCGGTCCGGTAGAGCCGGCTGCCGGACGTTTTGTCCGGGACGCAGAACGGGTTGGCCAGAAATCTCTCCGCGGTCAGGGCCGGCCGGTTCAGATAGCCGCGGCCCAGACCCGCGCCCGACAGGTACAGCTCGCCGATGACGCCCTCGGGGACCGGTCGCAGCCTCGCGTCGAGGATGAAGGCGCCGGCGCCGTCGATCTCCGAACCCACGGTGACCGGTCGGTCCGGCAGCATTTCCCCGGTGGTGACCATGACGGTGGCTTCGGTCGGTCCGTAGGCGTTGAACATTCTGCGGCCATCGGTGGCCCACCGCGACACCAGATCCGAGCCCAGGCGGTCACCGCCGCACACCACGACGCGGACATCGTCGAGCCCGATCGGATCGACTGATTCCAAGGCGCCGGGAGTGATGAGAAGGTGCGAAACGTGTTGCCTGCGTACCAGATCCGCCAGTTCCGGACCACCGAATGTGGTGGGCGGGGCGATGACCAAAGTCGCGCCGACCGCGAAGGTGAACAACATCTCCATCAGCGAGAAGTCGAAGCTGGGCGAGCTCAGGTGCAGCACCCGTGACCGGCTGGTCACCAGGTAGCGGGCTCCGACGAGCGCCATGGCGGCGATGCCGGAGTGCGTGATCACCACACCTTTGGGTTTGCCGGTCGAACCGGAGGTGTAGATCACGTAGGCGGCGTGGCCGGGCAGCGGACGACTTTGATCGAGATAGGAAATGACGTGTGCGGCACGCGCGTTCACGGCCGCTCGGATGGCCGGGTCGTCGAGTTCGAGCCAGTCGATGTGTGTGCCGAGGGAATCTCGATGTGTGCCGGTCGTGAGACCGAGCACGACGCCGGAATCGGTGACGATGTGCTCGATACGGTCGGCGGGATAGCCGGGATCGATGGGGACGTAAGCCGCGCCCGTCTTGGCTACCGCCCAGACCGACAGTATCGATTCCACCGACCGCCGGATGCCGACGGCGACCATGTCCCCCGGGCCTATTCCCCGCGCGATCAGTTCCCGAGCCAGCCGGTTGGATGTTTCGTCGAGTTCCCGGTAGGTCAGGACGCGTTGATCCTCGGGCATTCCGGTCGGGTCGAAACACAGTGCGATGGAATCGGCGTGTGAGTCGATTGCCGCCGTCAACACCTGTGCGAATGACAGGAAGTGGGTGCGGCGGCGGGTGCCGCGCGGGGAACGACGCACCGACTGCATACGAATACTCAACCCTTCGACAGCGATTCACGTCCTGGCCCGCTGCGATCAGTGGAGCCTTGACGAAAGTAGTGAATCGGCCAACTTCGACTATTCCCTCTGGTGGGAATGATTCGCGGGGCGTTCCTCGGCGAGCTGCGGCGGAGAATGGGGTCTCTGCTGGTCGGTGACCTGGTCGCGGGGGCTGCGGGACGCCGTCGCCCTTCCCAGGTTTGGGGACGCGCGCGAATGATTCGAGCACGGTACGAGCTAGTTTTCATCCGACGGCCGTCACCGCAGAGCTCTGTGCGTATGCGGATATCGCACAGGGTTGTGCCGTCGCGAGGCGGCTCCGCCTTCTGGACAAAATCCTCGAAGAGGGAGGCGGCGCCGCACCGTACCCCGTGCCCGCGGTTTTTGTGTCGTTTGTCACTCCGGGGCTTTGCCCGGGTCTGCCGGCGGCGAAGTCGAGGAACCGAATACAGACGCGCCCCGTGTATTCCCAGACGTGGGAATGCGCGGATGGATGCTTGCCGGATGTCGCCATATGATGTGTCCAGTGTGGCTGTGGGATATCGATCGGACGGCGTGAGGGTATCGCGGTTTTTGAAATGCAAATATCTTGTTTATCCGCATCAGATTGCTGCCGAACTGCGACGACTGCGCTTTTCGAGTTCTCGGAGACCACAGGCGGAGGTTCATGATCGATGTACTCATCTTGGGTGCTAGATGGACATCGGTATACCATTCGGTGACGAATACTTTCGCCGATGCACTGGACCGGGATCGTTTCAATCCACGGATGATGGGGTGCCTAGGTAGCCGATCGATTGTCGAAGCCGCTGTTCTGCGCGAAGTCCATCGCAGCGCTCGCCCGCTGATTCTGGTCGGCTATGCGCACGGAGCCGCGATAGTGGGAGATGTGGCGGCAGAATTCGGCGGAGGCGGATCGCCGATAGTGGCATGCGCACTCGTTTCCGACCCCTTTCGTCCGCGCGGGCAGGTGGTCGGAAACGATCCCGGTGGCTACGGAATTCTGGGAGAGAGAGAAGTCTCTGCGGTGCCGGCGTATTGGGCCGCTGCGCGCGGAGATCTCACCACTGCGTTGGTGGACGGCAGTTCGTTGCGGATGGTGCCCGAACTGTTCGAGTATTTCGACCTGTCGACCGATGAAGCCGTGATCGATTGGAGGAGGCGCCTCGTGGATGCTGCTATCAGAGAGCAGCTCGCGAGGTATCCGGCGGCTCGGAGACTTTGGTACGGAAGACGCCCCGAGCATTTTATGACCACCGCGAACCTTCTCACGGGTGCAAATGAGACGAACTACGTCCGTCTGGGGCACGTTGAACGACTGGCGCAGACCATCAACAAAGAGATAGCAGTTCGCAATTGACTCGAGCGCCACCGAAAAGGGGTGCCCGAAGAGGATTCGATTTATTCGAACCCCGTTGTACAGAGTTGTCGGAAGTGAGGGTACCGGTGGATCGGCTGGATTTCGGTGGGAACGAGGAGTCGGGGGAAAAGGACTTCCCGCTGTCTCCGGCGCAGCTCGGCATCTGGTATGCCCAGCATCTGGATCCCACGGTGCCGATCACAATCGCCCAATATGTGGATCTACCGGGAGTACCCGACCGCGCGATTCTGCATGAAGCGTGTATCGACGCTTCCCGGGAGTTCGGATCCGGATTTCTGCGGATCGTCGAACGTGCCGGTGAACCCTTCCAGTACATCGACCACACCATCGCCGATCACGACAACATCGACCATGTCGACCTGCGGGATCGAGAAGACGCGGAAGCCGCGGCGCACGAATGGATGCGTGCCGAGTACGGTCGCCCGATCAACCTGGTCACGGATCGGCTGGTCCGGGTCGCTGTCTTGCAGTTGGCGGAGAACCGCTGTTTCTGGTACGTGCGTGCCCATCACATCGTGCTGGATGGATTCAGCGCGATGTCGTATCTGAATCGCATCGCAGAGATCTACACCGCGCGTGTGCAGGCTGCAGAACCGAGCCCGCTGCAGGTGTGGGGTCTCGAGAGTCTGGTCGAATCCGAGTTCGCCTACCGCGACGGTTCTCGTTTCCAGGCCGACAAGCAGCATTGGGCGCAGCGTGTTCTGGGGCTGGAGGAGGGCGTCAGCCTCAGCGGGCGCCGCGCCGCGCCCGCACCCTCGAACAGGGTGGACACCGGTGTGTTGTCGGACGCCCAGTCGGCTGTGCTCGACACGGTGGCGAACCAGCACGACGCGTCGCTGGCCATTCTGGTGATCGCGGCGTTTGCCACCTATTTGGCGCAGTGGACAGGCCGCGAGGACGTCATCCTCAGTCTGCCGGTGACCGCTCGGACCACAGCCGCCATGCGCCGCGCTGGGGGCGTGAGCTCGAATATCGTTCCGCTTCGCGTACGCGTAGCCCACGACACCACGATCGCGGACTTGTTGCGGCAGGTTCGGGTCGAAGTGTCGGGTGCGTTGCGTCATCAGCGCTATCGGCACGAGGACATCCGTCGAGACAGCGCGGGCGGTGGTGCGGTCACGACCGAGTTCTTCGGTCCGTGGGTCAACATCATGTTGTTCCACGACGGTGTTGTGCTCGGTCGGCTGACCGGCCGGACCCACGTGCTGTCGACCGGCGCGATCGAGGACCTCGCGATCAACGTCTATCAGTCGATGGGCGGGCATCGCACACACATCGACTTCGAGACGAACCCGAACATCTATTCCGAATCCGAAGCACACCAGCATCATCGGCGATTTCTCGAGCTCTTCGATCAATTCGTCCGCGCTGACGCCGACCAAGCCGCGTGGGGCCTGCCGATCGCCACCGCAGTCGAGTTGGATCGGATGTTGGGGGAGTGGAACGATGCCGACCACGAGGTGGCGGACACGACGCTGCCGGCGTTGCTGGACGCGCAGATCGCGCGTACCCCGGAGAATGTAGCCGTCGAATTCGACGGCGAAGCCCTCACATACGCTGATTTCGACGCACGGGTCAATCGGCTCGCGCGTTACTTGGTGGCCAACGGTGTGGGTCCGGAATCACTGGTGGCGTTGGGAATGCGGCGCTCTCTCGAGCTGGTGATCGGGATGCACGCGGTGCTGAAGGCCGGTGGCGCATACGTGCCGATCGATCCCGACCACCCACCCGAGCGCACCGCCTATATTCTCGAATCCGCCACTCCGGTATGCGTTCTCACGACATCGTCGGACGCGTTGGAACTGCCGGGACGGATACGGCGGGTGGAGATCGACACGCTCGACAGCTCCGAGTTCTCCGCCGAACCGATCACCGACGATGATCGCCGGTCGCCGCTGGATCCGGGCAACACCGCGTACGTCATCTACACCTCGGGCTCGACCGGCCGCCCGAAGGGGGTCGCCGTCACCCATGAGGCCATAGTCAACCAACAGCTGTGGATGGCGGACGAATACCAACTGACCGAGGCCGATGTTTATCTGCAAAAGACCGCGACGACCTTCGACGTTTCGCTGTGGGGTTACTTCCTGCCACTGCTCGTAGGAGCAAAGCTGGTCGTGGCGGCGCCCGACGGGCATCGCGATCCGCTCTACATCGCCGAGATGATCAGGCGACACCAGGTCACGGTCACCGACTTCGTGCCATCGATGTTGACGGTGTTCGTGGCGCAGGCGAGCGTCGCTCACTGTGCTTCGTTGCGGGCTGTTTTCGTTATCGGTGAGGCGCTGTCGCCGGAGACGGCGGCGGGGTTCCGCGCGATCGCGAGCGCCGGTCTGCACAATCTGTACGGCCCCACCGAGGCCGCGGTGTCGGTGACGTTCTGGGAGGCTTCCGCTGCCGATCGCGCCATCGTGCCGATCGGTGTGCCGGAGTGGAATGTCGGGGTCTACGTGCTGGATTCGCGGCTGCGTCCTGCCGCGATCGGTATGACGGGTGAGTTGTACCTGACGGGCCGACAGCTCGCACGCGGGTATCTGGGCCGTGCGGACCTGACCGCTGATCGCTTCGTGGCCGATCCGTTCTCCGTGGCCGGGACTCGGATGTACCGCACGGGTGATCTGGTCCGCTGGAACAAGTTCGGTGCGTTGGAGTATCTCGGCCGCGCCGACTTCCAGGTCAAGTTCCGTGGTCAGCGCATCGAATTGGGCGAGATCGAGACGGTCCTGCTGGCGGACCGGGCGGTCGGCCAGGCGGTCGTGCTGGTGGCGGACACGGCTACCGGCCATCAGCTGGCAGCGTATGTCGTCCCCGCCCCCGGGCAGTCGGTCGATCCGGTCGAGCTGGCCCGTTTCATCTCAGCGGATCTGCCTGCCTACATGGTTCCGGCGTCGATCATGGTGCTGGATGAGTTCCCGCTCAACACGTCGGGCAAGCTGGACCGGAAGGCGCTGCCGGAGCCGGTGTTCAGCGCGGTGGCGGCCGGATATCGAGCTCCGCGCACGCAGACCGAACACATTGTCACCGGCGTTTTCGCTGATGTGTTGGGGCGGCAGCGGGTCGGCCTCGATGACAATTTCTTCGATCTGGGTGGCAACTCGCTGGTCGCGACTCAGGTGGTGTCGCGTGTCTCGGCCGCGTTGGGTGTTCAGCTGGGCGTGCGGGCGCTGTTCGAGGCACCGACCGCGGCGGGGATCGCCACTCGCGCCCAATCCGCGACCGCTGTCGATGCTTCTCGGCCCAGCCTGGTCGTACAGCCTCACCCTGCGCGGGTGCCATTGTCGCTGGCACAGCAGCGCATGTGGTTTCTCAACCAGTTCGATCCGACACTGCCGACCTACAACCTGCCGTTCGTGGTGCGGATGAGCGGTGATGTCGACATCGATGCGCTGAATGCGGCGTTGCTCGATGTGGTGCAGCGGCAGGAGTCGCTGCGCACGATCTTCCCCGAATCCGATACGGGTGCCTACCAAATGGTGGTCCCGATGACCGAGGTGACCGTCGTTACCGAAGTCGAGGACATCGAGGAGGATCGACTCGACGGTGTGTTGCGGGAGTTCGCCGGCCGCGGTTTCGATATGGTGCGTGAGCTGCCCTTCCGTGTTCGGGTGTTTCGCCTGGCCGAAACCGCGACCGCGGTGGCCGAGCACGCGGTGGCGGTGGTGGTGCACCACATCGCCGCGGACGGCTACTCGTTCGGACCACTGGCACGAGACATCGTGGTCGCCTACATGGCTCGAGTGAACGGTGGCGATCCGGATTGGGAGCCACTTCCGGTGCAGTACCGGGACTTCAGCATCTGGCAGCGGGAGCTGCTGGGGTCCGAATCGGACGCCGATTCCATGTCCGCGCGCCAGATCGCTTACTGGCGTCTGGCTTTGGCGGGACTGGCGGAACAGCTGGATTTGCCGACCGACCGTCCGCGGCCCGCGGTGCAGAGCTTCCGAGGCAGTCGCGTCGGCTTCGATATTTCGGCCGAGCAGCATGCGCAGCTGGCCGGTTTGGCGCGCGCTCACGGTGTTTCGCTGTTCATGGTCATGCATGCCGCGCTGGCGGTGCTGCTCGCCCGGCTCTCGGGTACCAACGACATCGCGATCGGTACCCCGGTCGCCGGCCGAGGTGAGCAGGCTCTCGACGACCTGATCGGTATGTTCGTCAACACTCTGGTGTTGCGTTCGGAAGTCGATGGTAGCGAACGGTTCAGCGATTTCCTTTCCCAGGTCAGGGAAGCCGACCTGGCGGCTTTCGCCAACGCCGATGTCCCGTTCGAGCGGTTGGTCGAGGTCATCAACCCGGCGCGCTCGCAGGCACGGCATCCGCTGTTCCAGGTGATGTTGTCGTTCCAGGAGATGCCCCACGGGCACTTGGAGTTCGGCGGAGCTGCGGCTTCGAGTGGTCCGACATTGTCGGCACGGGCGCACGAACTCGACGTGGACATCGCCAAGTTCGACCTGCTGTGGACCTTGTCCGAGCAGCGTGGCCTCGGCGGCGAGCCCGCGGGCGTGTCAGTGGTGGTCTCCTACGCCGGCGACCTGTTCGATGCCGCCACCGTCGCCGAGTTCGGCCGCCGATACGTGTCCGTGTTGGACACCGTCGTCGACGATGCCGCCACGCTGGTAGGCGATATCGGCATTCTGGACGTGGCGGAGCGGTCCACGGTGCTCGAGCACTGGAATCGCACCGAGCATGTGGTGCCCGCGATCACGACGGTGCTCGAGCGCTTTGTCGAGCAGGTGCGCGTGCGGCCGCAGGCCATCGCGCTGACTTTCGACTCGAGCGGTACCGCCGAGCCCGGGTCGGCGACCGAGCTGACCTACGCCGAGTTCTCCTCGCGTGTGAACCGACTGGCGCGCAGGCTGATCGACTGCGGTGTCGGACCCGAGACGCTGGTGGCGGTGGGCATCCGTCGCTCGATCGATACCCTGGTCGCGATCTACGCCACTGTGACCGCGGGTGGCGGCTATGTGCCGATCGACCCGGATCATCCGGCCGACCGCATCGACTATGTGCTGCGCGGCTCGAATCCAGCGTGTGTGCTGACCACGCGTGCCGACGGCATCGAAACCGACTACTGCCCTTCTGTTTTCCTCGATGAGGTGCAGTGGGCCGATTATTCCGACGCTCCGGTGGACGCCGCCGAACTGCTCGGCGTGGTGCGGCCGGAGAATACCGCCTACGTGCTCTACACCTCCGGTTCCACCGGCCGCCCCAAGGGCGTCGCGGTCAGCCACGCCGCGCTGGTGAACCAGATGGCGTGGAAGATCGCCGAATCGGGTCTGAACGACACCGATATCGTGCTGCACAAGACGCCGTTCACCTTCGACGCGTCGGTCTGGGAGCTGTTCGCCCCCTTGATGGTCGGCGCGCGGACGATCATCGCCGAGCCTGAGGGCCACCGCGACGCGGTCTACCAGTCGGAGGTCATCGGCCGGTACCGGGTCACGGTGACCTCGTTCGTACCATCGCTGCTGTCGGTGTTCGCGACGAGTGCCTCGGCGGCGGAATGTGTGTCGCTGCGTGCGGTTTTCGTCGGTGGCGAGGTGCTGTCGCCGACCGTTGTGCGTGCCTTCCGGCGGCTGTCGGCCGCGGCCGTGGTCAACCTTTACGGCCCCACCGAGTACACGGTCAACGCCACCTCGTGGCGGGTCGGTCAGGCTCTCCCGGCGATCGTTCCGCTGGGCCGACCAGTGTGGAACGCCCAGGCCTACGTCCTGGATCAGGGTCTGCGGCCGGTGCCTGCCGGGGTGCGCGGTGAGTTGTACCTGTCGGGCGCTCAGCTGGCCCGTGGCTATCAGGGCCGCGCGGATCTGACCGCGGATCGTTTCGTGGCCAACCCCTTCGGTGAGCCGGGCAGTCGGCTGTATCGCACCGGGGATCTCGTGCGCTGGATCGATCAGCCGCACAGCGAGTCAGGGGTGCTGGAGTACATCGGCCGCAGCGACTTCCAGGTGAAGTTCCGCGGTCAGCGTATCGAGCTCGGTGAGATCGAGTCCGCCCTGCTGGCGCATCAGGCGGTCCGCCAAGCCGTGGCGATGGTCATCGACTCGGTGGCCGGTGATCAGCTGGTGGGCTATGTCGTCACCGACGACCCGGCGGATCTGGACAGCGTCAAGGCCTCACTTTCGTCTCGGCTGCCGACGTATATGGTGCCTTCGGCGTTCGTGGTGTTGGATGGTTTGCCACTCAACGCCTCTGGCAAGCTGGATCGGCGGGCGCTGCCCGCTCCGGTGTTCGAGGTGCGCACATTCCGGGCTCCGACGACGCCGATCGAGGAGATCGTCGCCCAGGTCTTCGGCGAGGTGCTCGGAGTCGTTCGGGTGGGTGCGGACGACGACTTCTTCGAGCTGGGCGGCAACTCGCTGATTGCCACCCAGGTAGCCTCGCGGCTCGGGGTCGCGCTCGATACCCGAGTGCCTGTCCGGATGCTTTTCGACGCCGGTACGGTTGCGGCTTTGGCCGCGCGTATCGAATCGCATGTCGGTGAGGGCGCCAGCAGTGAGCTCGTGAAGCGGGAACGTTCGAGCGAGGTGCCGTTGTCGCTTGCGCAGCAGCGCATGTGGTTCCTCAACCGCTTCGACACCGCCTCGGCGGTGTACAACATCCCGGTCGCCATGCGCCTGTCCGGTGAGTTGGATATCGCGGCGCTGCAGGTCGCGGTCATCGATGTGATCGATCGTCACGAGTCGTTGCGCACCGTCTTCCCGGAGACCGCGCACGGCCCGGTGCAGCGGGTGCTCGATGCCGCG
Source organism: Nocardia sp. NPDC101769 (assembly GCF_044766925.1). Lineage (NCBI taxonomy): Bacteria > Bacillati > Actinomycetota > Actinomycetes > Mycobacteriales > Nocardiaceae > Nocardia > Nocardia sp. NPDC101769. The sequence goes on from NZ_JBIWMX010000040.1 coordinate 50,028, forward strand.
CAGATCGTGCCGGACCTGACGCCGGTGCCGGTCACCGAGTCGAATCTGATCGAGCATCTGGTCGAGTTGGCGACCACGGCCTTCGATGTCACCGGCGAAGTGCCTTTGCACGCGGCGCTTTTCGAGATCAGCGAGTCCGAGTACATCCTGGGCATGGTGGTCCATCACATCAGCGCCGACGGCTGGTCGATGGGCCCGCTGGCCCGTGATGTGATGGTGGCCTACGCCGCGCGTACCTCGTGGGAGGCCCCGGTGTGGGCGGAGCTGCCGGTGCAGTACGCCGACTATGCGCTGTGGCAGCGTGAGGTGCTGGGTTCGGAGGACGACCCGGATTCGCTGATCGCCAAGCAGATCCGCTACTGGACCGACGCGCTCGCCGATCTGCCGGACGAGCTGGTTCTGCCCGCCGACCGGCAGCGTCCGGCCGTGGCCAGCTACCAGGGTGGCACCTATCCGTTCGCCATCTCCGCCGAAACTCAGCAGGCGCTGGTGGATCTGGGCCGCCGCCACAATGCGTCGTTGTTCATGGTCATGCACAGCGCGCTGGCGGTGCTGCTGGCCCGCCTGTCCGGGACCGGCGACATCGCGATCGGCACCCCGGTGCACGGTCGTGGTGAGGCCGCGCTCGACGACCTGATCGGCATGTTCGTCAACACCCTGGTGCTGCGCACCGAGGTGGACGGCAGCGAGACCTTCGCCGATCTGCTGGCCCGCTCCCGCGATACCGACCTGCACGCGTTCGCGCACGCGGATGTGCCGTTCGAGCGTTTGGTCGAGGTGCTCAACCCGGCGCGTTCGCAGGCGCGGCATCCGTTGTTCCAGGTCATGCTGACCTTCCAGAACACGCGGCAGGCGAGCTTGGAGCTGCCCGGGCTGTCGGTCAGCGGTATCGACTACGAGGCGCGTCTGGCCAAGTTCGATCTGCAGCTGACCCTGCAGGAGGCGCAGGACGACCGTGGTGAGAACGCGGGCATGTCCGCCGAGATCTCCTACGCGCTGGACCTTTTCGACGAGCCGACCATCGAGGCCTTCGCACACCGGCTCGAGCGTCTACTCGTGGCGATTGTCGCCGAGCCGGATGTGAGCATCGGTGATATCGATCTGCTGGATGTCGACGAGCGCGAGCGTGTGCTCGATGTTTGGAACAACACGGCTCGTCACTTCGAGTCCGCCACCCTGGTTTCGCTGTTCGAGGCGCAAGCGCTGACCAGCCCTGATGCGCCTGCCGTGGAGTTCGAGGGGGCAAGTCTGTCCTACGCCGAGTTCTCGGCGCGGGTGCACAAGCTGGCCCGCAAGCTGATCGCGCAGGGTGTTGGTGCGGAATCGCATGTGGCGCTGGCGATCCGGCGTTCGCTGGATCTCGTGGTCGCGATGTACGCGGTGCTGGAGGCCGGTGGCGCGTACGTGCCGCTGGATCCGGATCAGCCCGACGAGCGCATCGACTACGTGCTCGATATCGCGCGGCCGGTCGCGATCCTGACCACCAGTCGCGACGAGTTCGTCACCGGTCGCAATGTGCCGGTGCTCGAGGTCGACACGCTGAACCTGGAGGCCTACTCCGACGCTCCGGTCACGGATGTCGAACGGGGAGGGGCGATTCGGCCCGAGCACACGGCGTACGTGATCTTCACGTCCGGTTCGACCGGCCGCCCGAAGGGTGTGGCGGTCGAGCACGGGGCGATCGTGAACCGTCTGCTGTGGATGCAGCACGAGTACCCGATCGACGCGAACGATGCTGTGTTGCAGAAGACTCCGGCGACCTTCGACGTGTCGGTGTGGGAGTTCTTCTGGCCCTTGCAGGCCGGCGCGCGACTGGTGGTCGCCAAGCCGGACGGGCACCGCGACCCGGTGTACCTGGCCCAGGCCATCGCCGAGACCGGCATCACCACCGCGCACTTCGTGCCATCCATGCTCTCGGTGTTCGTCGCTACTCTCGGAGACTCCAACCCCGTCATTCCGGCGCGGATGTCTCTACGGCAGGTGTTCGCATCGGGCGAAGCCTTGCCCGCGCCGACCGCGCAGAAGCTACGCGAACTTACCGGTGCGCGCCTGCACAACCTCTACGGCCCCACCGAGGCCGCCGTCGATGTCACCTACCACGAGGTCACCGACGCCGACCTGCTGTCGGTGCCGATCGGTGCGCCGGTCTCCAATACCCGTGTGTACGTGCTGGATTCGCGCCTGCACCCGGTCGCCCCGGGTGTCGCGGGTGAGCTGTACCTGTCGGGCGCGCAGCTGGCGCGCGGTTATGTCGCGCGGCCCGAGCTGTCCGCGGATCGGTTCGTGGCCAACCCCTTCGCGGTCGGTGAGCGCATGTACCGCACGGGTGACCTCGTCACCTGGACCGCCGATCGTGAGCTGAACTATCTGGGCCGCATCGACTTCCAGGTGAAGCTGCGCGGTCTGCGCATCGAGCTCGGTGAGATCGAGGCGGCGCTGCTGGCGCAGCCGACCATCGCGCAGTCGGTGGTGGTCGTGCGCACCGACGTGCACGCCGGTGACCAGCTGGTCGGCTATGTGGTGCGTGAGCCCGAGGCCGTGGTCGATGTCGACGGTGTGAAGGCCGCGCTGAGCGGTTCGCTGCCCGCGTACATGGTTCCGGCCGCGATCGTGGTGCTCGACGCGTTCCCGGTGAATGCCTCGGGCAAGTTGGACCGCAAGGCCCTGCCCGCGCCGGTGTTCGAGGCCAAGCGTTTTCGTGCCCCCTCGACCCCGATCGAGGAGATCATCGCGCAGATCTTCGCCGACCTGCTCGGTGTCGAGCGCGTCGGCGTGGACGACGACTTCTTCGAGCTGGGCGGCAACTCGCTGGTCGCCACCCAGGTCGTGGCGCGCCTGTCGGCCGCGCTCGACGCCGAGGTCGGCGTGCGTGTGCTGTTCGAGGCTCCGACCGTGGCGGCGCTGGCCGCGCGCGTCGAGTCGCACGCGGGAACCGGTGTGCGTCAGGCGCTCACGGTTCGGTCCCGGCCGGAGTACCCGCCGCTGTCGCTGGCGCAGCAGCGCATGTGGTTCCTCAATCGGTTCGATCCGGAGTCGGCCGCCAACAACATCCCGGCGGCCGTACGTCTGTCCGGCGCACTGGATCTCGACGCCATGCGGGGCGCGATCGCCGATGTGATCGCCCGCCACGAGTCGCTGCGGACCATCTACCCGTCGTACGAGGGCGTGGCTTACCAGAAGGTGCTGCCGACCGGCTGCGCCGTGCCGGAGCTCGAGGTCGTGGAAGTGACCGAGGGCGAATTGCCTGGCGTGGTGGCCGAGTTCGTCGGTCGTGGCTTCGACGTGACCACTGAATTGCCGGTTCGGCTGCGCCTGCTTCGGTTGGATTCCTCCGAGCACGTGCTGGTGTTGGCGGCTCACCACATCGCTGTCGATGGCTTCTCGATACGGCCATTGGTACGCGATCTGGTGACGGGCTATGCCGCGGTTGCGATGGGCGTCGAGCCGGGTTGGGCGCCACTCGCGGTTCAGTACATCGATTACGCGCTGTGGCAGCGTGAGGTACTCGGATCGGAAACTGACGAGCTGTCGCTGATTTCCCAGCAGCTCGACTACTGGCGTGAGACTCTGACCGGAATCCCGGACGAGCTGCGGTTGTCGATGCGGCCGCGTCCAGCCGTCGCGTCCAATCGTGCGGGGCTGTTGCGGTTCCGGGTGTCCGGCGAGACGATCGATGCCCTGAACCGGTTGGCGCATGCGGAGGGCGCGACCCTGTTCATGGTGGTACAGACTGCTTTTGCGGTCCTGCTGTCGCGTTTGAGTGGCACCGCGGACATCGCGGTGGGCACGCCGATTGCTGGTCGTGGTGAGCAGGCTCTCGACGATCTGGTCGGCATGTTCGTCAACACGTTGGTGTTGAGGACGACTGTCGATCTGGGGGAGCGGTTCACCGATCTGCTGGGCCAAGTTCGTGGCCGGGATCTGGAGGCGTTCGCGCATGCCGACGTGCCGTTCGAACGGGTGGTCGAGATGGTCAACCCGGTGCGGTCGCAGGGACGCCATCCGCTGTTCCAGGTGATGCTGTCGTTCCAGAATCTGGGTCACACCGAGCTGAGATTGCCCGATCTGACGGTCGGCGAAGTCGAGATCGACTATCAGACAGCGAAATTCGATCTCCAGCTGTCTCTGATGGATGGCGACGGCGCAGGCGTGTCTGCCGAATTGGTGTTCGCCACCGACCTTTTCGATGTCGATTTCGCGGACCTGTTCGCACAGCGATTGCTGCATCTGCTGGCCGCGGTCGCCGCGGATCCGGCTACGCGCGTGGGCGATCTGCCGCTGATGGACGATGCCGAGCGGGCGCTGGTGCTCGAGGCGTGGAACGAGACCGAGTACCCGATCGATGCGGTATTGCCGAGGGTGTCCGAGGATTCCGGCGCGACACTGGGATCGTTGTTCGAGGCGCAGGTTGCCCTGACCCCCGAAGCGACCGCTATCACCTTCGAGGGGACAAGTCTGTCCTACGCCGGGTTCTCGGATCGGGTGCGCAGGCTCGCACGCTGGCTGATCGGTGCCGGTGTCGGACCCGAGACCCCGGTGGCGCTGAGCATGCATCGGTCCATCGACCTGGTGGTCGCTATGTATGCGATCAGTGTCGCGGGCGGTGTGTTTGTGCCCTTGGATCCGGAACATCCGGTTGAGCGCGTCCGATACGTTCTCGAGACTGCCCAGCCGATCTGTGTGTTGACCTCCGCGGATGGCCTGGAGGGTGTCGATTGGCCCCAGGTTCGGATCGATGAGTTGGATCTGTCGGGTATTTCGGGCGCTGTGGTGACCGATGCCGACCGATTGGCGTCGTTGGGGGCGGCCAATACCGCGTACATGATCTTCACCTCTGGTTCGACCGGTCGTCCCAAGGGCGTGGCGGTGAGTCATCGGGCCATCGCGAATCAGCTGGTGTGGATGCACGCTCAGTTCGGTCTTGCGGCTGACGATGTGGTGCTGCAGAAGACTCCGGTGAGTTTCGATGCGTCATTGGGGGAGTTCTTCTGGCCGTTGCAGGTTGGCGCGCGAATGGTCGTCGCCAGGCCTGACGGGCATCGCGACCCGTTGTACCTGGCACGTTTGATTGCCGCCGAACAGGTCACCGTCACGCAGTTCGTACCATCGATGCTGCAGCAGTACCTCACTGTGGACCAGGCGTCGCAGGCTCGTTGCCTGCGCCTGGTGTTCGCCGGTGGCGAGAGTCTTCCCGCCTTGGCTGCCCAGAGATTCCGTGCGTTGACAGGCGCGCGGTTGTACAACATGTACGGCCCGACGGAAACGACGATCGATGTGACCTATCACGAGGTCACCGATGCCGATCTCGCATCGGTGCCGATCGGTGCGCCGCACTTCAATACGCAGGCCTATGTGCTGGATTCGCGGCTGCGGCCGGTTCCGGTGGGTGTCGCGGGTGAGCTGTATCTGGCGGGTGATCAGCTCGCGACCGGGTATGTGGCGCGCCCGGATCTGACCGCGGATCGTTTCGTGGCCAACCCGTTCACGAGCGGTGAGCGAATGTATCGCACCGGTGATCTCGTTGTCTGGACACGCGATGGTGAGCTGGAGTATCGAGGCCGCATCGACTTCCAGGTGAAGCTGCGTGGTCTGCGTATCGAGCTGGGCGAGATCGAGTCGGCGCTCACCGCGCTGCCGTCGATCGTGCAGTCGGTCGTGGTGGTGCGCCACGACGAGCGGACCGGGGACCAGCTGGTCGCCTACCTGGTCGCAGCCGACGGCCACCTCGACGTCGACGGCGTGAAAGACGCGCTGGCCGAACGGCTTCCGGCGTATATGGTGCCGGCCGCCTTCATGGTGCTCGATGCGTTCCCGCTCAATGCCTCCGGCAAGCTGGACCGCAAGCAGCTGCCCGCCCCGACCTTCGCGGTCCGGGCGTTCCGTGCTCCGGAGACCCCGGTGCAGCAGACCGTCGCCGGCACCATCGCCGATGTCCTCGGCCTGGACCGGGTCGGCCTGGACGACGACTTCTTCGAGCTCGGCGGCAACTCGCTGATCGCCACCCAGGTGATCGCGCGCCTGTCGGCCGCTCTCGACGCCGACATCCCGCTGCGCGCGCTGTTCGAGGCCACCACGGTGGCTTCGCTTGCCGCGCAGCTGGAGTCGCGGGTCGGCACCGGTGCCCGCGCGGCGCTGGTCGCGCAGGAACACCCGGAGCTGGTGCCGCTGTCGCTGGCGCAGCAGCGCATGTGGTTCCTCAACCGCTTCGACAACCGCACCGCCGTCAACAACATCCCGGTGGCGCTGAAGCTCGCCGGCGCGTTCGATCTCGACGCCTTCACCGCCGCGATCGGCGATGTGCTGGCGCGGCACGAGTCGCTGCGCACCGTCTATCCGGAGATCGAGGGCGACGGCTACCAGCGGATCCTGCCGATGTCCGACGTCGAGTTCGAGGTGCGCACCGAGACGGCGAGCGCCGAAGACGTGGTCGCGCGGGTCACCCGACTGGCGAGCGTCCACTTCGATGTCACCCGCGAGGTGCCTTTCCGTGCCACCGTGTTGAACCTGGGAGCGGACGAGCACGTCGTGGTGCTGGTGTCGCACCACATCAGTGGTGACGGCTTCTCGCTCAGGGTGTTGCTGCGGGATGTGGTGTCCGCCTACCTGTCCCGTACCACGGGCGAGGTTCCGGCCTGGTCGCCGCTGCCGGTGCAGTACGCCGACTACACGCTGTGGCAGCGCGAGATCCTCGGCGCGGAAACCGATTCCGAGTCGATCGCCGCCCAGCAGATCGCCTACTGGACGGCGCAGCTGGCCGATCTGCCCGAGCAGATCGAGCTGCCCGCCGACCGGCCGCGGCCGGAGATCGCCACCAATGCCGGTGGTACCTACGACTTCTCGATCGACGCGGAGCTGCACCGCGCCCTGACCGGCGTGGCGCGCGAGCACGACGTCACCCTGTTCATGCTGGTGCACGCCGCCCTGGCGACCTGGGCGTCGCGCCTGTCCCGCGCCACCGATATCGCCATCGGCACCCCTATCGCGGGCCGTGGTGAGCGGGCGCTGGACGACCTGGTCGGCATGTTCGTCAACACGCTGGTGCTGCGCAGCGAGGTGCGCCCGGACGCGGCGTTCCGCGACCTGCTGGCCCAGGTGCGCCGCTCTGATCTGGCCGCGTTCGCGCACGCCGATGTGCCGTTCGAGCGGCTCGTGGACGTGCTCAGCCCGGTCCGCTCGCAGGCGCACCACCCGCTGTTCCAGGTGGCGCTGACCTTCGAGGCCGCCAGCGCCAAGGACGCGCAGGCCGTCTCGCTGGAGGGCCTGGACCTCGAGGTCGTCGAATTCGATCCGGGCACCGCCAAGTTCGACGTGCAGCTCACCGTGAGCGGGCGCGCCGACGGGTCGCTGGGCCTGTCGTGGAACTACGCCGCCGACCTGTTCGACGTCGAGACGGTCATCTCCTTCGCCGAGCGCCTAGTGCGCATCCTGCGCGCGGTCGCGGAGGATCCGGGCGCGCTGCTCGGCGATATCGATCTGCTCGGTGAGGGCGAGCGCCACGATGTGGCCGAGCACTGGGTCTCCGCGGGCGAGGACATCGTCGACAGCGACGCCACCCTGTCGAGCCTGTTCGACCTCGCAGTGGCCGCCCATCCCGAGCACGTCGCCGTCGGCTTCGGCGACGAGGAACTCACCTACACCGAGCTGGACCGGCGTGCGAATGTGCTGGCGCGCAGGCTGATCAACGAGGGCGCGGGCCCCGAGCAGCTGGTGGCCGTGCTGCTGCCGCGTTCCGCGGACCTGGTGGTGGCGCTGCTGGCCGTGATCAAGACCGGTGCGGGTTACGTGCCGCTCGATCCGACCTACCCGGCCGACCGCATCGCCTACGTGCTCGGCGATGCGAAGCCCACCAGCGTGATCACCGACTCGACCGTGCAGGTCGAGCTCCCGGCCGAGCTGAACACCGTTCTCCTGGACGGGTTCTCGCTGGAAGCGGGCGATATCGAGGACGCCGCCGACGCGCCCGTCACCGATGCCGACCGTCGCAGCCCGCTGCGTCCGGATCACGTTGCCTACGCCATCTACACCTCCGGTTCCACGGGCCGCCCCAAGGGCGTGGCTGTGGCGCACCGGAACGTGGTGCGCCTGATGGCGAACACCGATCGTGAGTTCGGTTTCGGGCCCGACGATGTGTGGACGTTGTTCCACTCCTATGCCTTCGACTTCTCGGTGTGGGAGCTGTGGGGTCCGCTGCTCTACGGCGGCAAGCTCGTGGTGGTCGACTACTACGTCTCGCGGTCGCCGGAGCAGTTCCTGGAACTGCTGCGCCGCGAGCGGGTCACGGTCCTCAACCAGACTCCGTCGGCGTTCTATCAGCTGGCCGAGGCCGACCGCATCGCCGCCAGTGCGAACCGCAAATCGGACGCTGCCGAGGACGAGCAGGGGTTGGCGCTCCGTTACATGATCTTCGGCGGTGAGGCGCTCGATCCGCGTCGGCTCTCGGATTGGGTGGCCCGGCACGGTGACTCATCGCCCTACTTGGTCAATATGTATGGCATCACCGAGACGACCGTGCACGTGTCGGTGCGCGTGCTCGACGCGGATACCATCGCCGCTGCCAATGGATCTGTGGTGGGTCGTGCCATCGCGGGCCTGCGGGTGTACGTGCTTGACGACCGCCTGCACCCGGTGCCGGTGGGCGTCGCGGGTGAGATGTACGTGGCCGGCGCGCAATTGGCGCGCGGCTACCTCGGCCGTCCCGACCTGTCGGCGGTCCGCTTCGTGGCCAGCCCGTTCGGTGTCCCGGGTGAGCGTCTGTACCGCTCCGGTGACGTGGCGCGCTGGAACCGCTTCGGCGAGCTGGAATACCTGGGCCGCGCCGACGATCAGGTCAAGGTGCGCGGCTTCCGCATCGAGCTCGGCGAGATCGAATCCGCCGTGCTGGCGCAGTCGGGTGTGGCGCAGGCCGCGGTCATCGTGCGCGAGGACCAGCCGGGCGACCAGCGCATCGTGGCCTATGTCGTACCGCAGGACGGGGTCGCCCCGGCCGTAGACGTCGTGCGAGACGGCGCGGCCGAGCTGCTGCCCTCCTACATGGTCCCGTCCGCCGTCGTGGTGCTGGACCGAATCCCGTTGACCGTCAACGGCAAGCTGGACCGCCGCACTCTCCCGGCCCCGTCCGCGCACGCCCGGGCGTTCCGCGCGCCGGAGACTCCGGTGCAGGAGACGGTGGCCACCGTCTTCGCCGAGGTGCTCGATCTGGAGCGGGTCGGCCTGGACGACGACTTCTTCGAGCTGGGCGGCAACTCGCTGATCGCGACCCGCGTGGTGTCGCGCATCGGTGCGGCTCTGGACACCACGGTCGCGGTGCGCACCCTGTTCGAGGCCACCACCGTCGAATCCCTTGCGGCCCGTATCGAATCGCACGCCGATGGCACGTCGCGGGCCAAGCTGGTGGCGCGCATCCGCACCCCCGAAGCGCAGGGTGGTGGAGCGGAGCTGGTGCCGCTGTCGTTCGCGCAGCAGCGCATGTGGTTCCTGAACCAGTACGACACCTCGTCCGCGGCCTACAACCTGCCGCTGGCGATCCGCCTGACCGGTGAACTCGATACCGCCGCACTGGAACTCGCGGTCGCGGACGTGGTCCGCCGCCACGAGTCGCTGCGTACCCGCTACCCGGAGCATGGCGGCACTCCGATGCAGGTGGTGGTCGCGGCCGAGGAGATCGCCCTCGATCTGCGTCCGGTGAATGTCGCGGCCGCGGATCTGACCGCCACGGTCACCGCCTTCGCGACGCTGGGCTTCAACGTCGCCGAGCAGGTCCCGCTGCGGGCTCGCCTGTTCCGCGTGAGCGACTCTCGCCCCACCGAACCCCGTCATTCCGGCGCGCTTTCGGCCGGAAACCACACGGACGGTGTGGATCCCGGCCACAAGCATGCCGGGATGACGGGGGAGGATGCGGCCGACACGGCCCGCGAGCATGTGCTGGTCGTCGTCGTCCACCACATCGCGGGTGACGGTTTCTCGATGTCGCCGCTGGCGCGCGATGTGATGGTGGCCTACACCGCACGCACTCAGGGTGCGGTCCCGGGCTGGGCTCCGCTGGCCGTGCAGTACGCCGACTTCGCCGTGTGGCAGCGCGAAGTGCTCGGCTCGGAAGAGGATTCGTCCTCGATCATGGCGCGGCAGGTCGCCTACTGGCAGCGTGTGCTCGGCGGCGTGCCCGACGAGCTGGCGCTCCCGACCGACCGGCCGCGTCCGGCCATCGTCTCGCACCGGGGTGCGACGTTGCAGCGAACGCTGTCGCCGGAGCTCGTTTCGGCGCTGGACGATGTTGCGCGGCAGCGTGGTTCGTCGCTGTTCATGGTCATGCACAGCGCGCTCGCGGTGCTGCTGGCCCGGCTGTCGGGTGGCGACGACATCGCCGTCGGTACCCCGGTCGCGGGTCGTGGTGAGGCCGCGCTGGACGACCTGGTCGGCATGTTCGTCAACACGCTGGTGCTGCGCACCGGCATCGATCCGGCCGAGTCGTTCACCGATCTGCTGGATCGGGTGCGCCACACCGACCTCGACGCCTTCGGTAATGCCGATGTGCCGTTCGAGCGGCTGGTGGAGTTGCTCGCGCCCGAGCGCTCGCAGGCCCGCAACCCGCTGTTCCAGGTCATGCTGGCGTTCCAGAACCTGGACCGCACCAGCATCGAACTGCCGGGCCTGGCGGTGTCCACGCTGGACCTCGCGGAGAACATCTCGCGGTTCGATCTGCAGTTCACGCTGTCGGAGCAGGGCCCCCGCGCCGGCGCGGAATCGGGCACCGGGATGGTGCTGGCGCTCACCTACGCGACCGGCCTGTTCGACGAGGCCACCGCGGCCGGGTTCGCGCAACGCTGGCTGCGAGTGCTCGAGGCCGTCGCGGCCAACCCGGAGATCGGGGTGCGTGATATCGATGTGCTCGGGGACGGTGAGCGCGAGACGGTGCTGCACGCGTGGAACCGCACCGCGCATGAACTGCCAGCCGCCGCAACGGTTCTCGACCTGTTCGAGCAGCAGGTCCGGATCCGCCCGCAGGCCACCGCTCTGATCTTCGATCCGGGTGATCGCAGCGGTAGCATATTCGGCCCGGCCGAAGAGCTCAGCTACGCCGAGTTCTCCGCGCGTGTGAATCGCCTGGCCCGCAAGCTCATCGACGAAGGGGTGGGCCCGGAGTCGCTGGTGGCGGTCGGTATTCGCCGCTCGGTCGACATGCTGGTCGCCATCTACGCCACCCTCACCGCCGGTGGCGGCTATGTGCCGATCGATCCGGATCACCCGGCCGAGCGCACCGATTATGTGCTGCGCACCGCGCGGCCGGTGTGTGTGCTCAGCACCGCACGTGACGAGCTCGAGATCATCAGCCCCCGTCATCCCGGCGCGCTTCTTAGCCGGGATCCACACGATGCCGCAGTGGATTCCGGCCAAAAGCATGCCGGAATGACAGGTGGGGTGCTGCTGATCGATGAGCTGGACCTGTCGGGCTACTCGGCCGCCCCGGTGACCGACGCGGACCGGCTGGCTCCGTTGCGTCCGACCAATGCGGCCTATGTGTTGTTCACCTCCGGCTCGACCGGCCGTCCCAAGGGGGTGGCGATCCCGCATGCCGCGGTGCTCAACCAGATCGCCTGGATCACCGGCGAATACGGTATCGACGACACCGATGTGATCCTGCAGAAGACGCCGGTCACCTTCGACGTGTCGGTGTGGGAGCTGTTCGGTTCGCTGGCCGTGGGCGCGCAGCAGGTCATCGCCGCGCCCGACGGGCACCGCGACCCGATGTACCTGTCGGAGGTCATCGGGCGGCACCGGGTCACCATGACCTCGTTCGTGCCGTCGATGCTGAGCGTGTTCGCCTCGAGCGCTTCGTCGGCCGAATGCCTGTCGCTGCGTGCGGTTCTGGTCGCCGGTGAGGCGCTGCCGCCCGCGACCGTGACCGCTTTCCGTCGGTTCTCCACAGCGGCCGTGCACAACCTGTACGGTCCGACCGAGTTCACCGTGCACGCCACCTACGCGCCCATCGACGCGCCCGTGGTCACCTCGGTGCCGATCGGCCGCCCGGTGTGGAACGCGCAGACCTATGTGCTGGACGAGGGCCTGCGCCCGGTTCCGGCGGGTGTCCCGGGTGAGCTGTACCTGGGCGGTGTCCAGGTGGCGCGCGGCTACTTCGGCCGACCGGACCTGAGTGCCGAGCGTTTCGTCGCCAACCCGTACGGCGAGCCGGGTTCGCGGCTGTACCGCACCGGTGACCTGGTGCGCTGGAACCACAACGACCCGGGCGTGATCGACTACATCGGCCGCACCGACTTCCAGGTCAAGGTGCGTGGCTTCCGTATCGAGCTCGGTGAGATCGACGCCGCGCTGGCCTCGCACGAGTCCGTCGACGTCGCGGTCACCGTGAGCCGGAAGAACTCAGCGGGCGCGACGGTGTTGGCGTCTTACGTGCTACCGGTGCCGGGACGGTCCGTCGATGTCCTGGCGCTGAACGAACATATCGTCGGTCGCTTGCCGGAATACATGGTGCCCAGTGCGATCACGGTGCTGGATGAGATGCCGTTGACTTCTGCTGGCAAGCTCGACCGCCGGGCATTGCCGGAGCCGGTATTTACGGCGCGTACTTTCCGGGCCGCCCGCAATGCGCTGGAGCAGACCATTGCCGAGGTGTTCGCCGAGGTGCTGGGCCTGGAGCGGGTCGGCATCGACGACTCGTTCTTCGCGCTGGGCGGTGACTCCATCATCTCCATCCAGCTGGTGTCGCGGGCCAAGGCGCGCGGGGTGGTCTTCAGCCCGCGCGACGTGTTCGAGCAGCGCACCGTGTCCGGCCTGGCCGCCGTCGCGGAAACCACGGACGGCCAGAGTGATTCGGCTCCGCAGCTGACCGAGCTGCCGGGCGGTGGCGTGGGTGTCATGCCGCTGACCCCGGTCGTGCGGTTCATGGCCGGACGGCCGGGCGAGTTCGGCCGGTTCAACCAGACCCTGGCTCTGGAACTGCCGATCGGTATCGATCGGGCGGGCATCGCCGCCACCGTCGGCGCGGTCATCGACCGCCACAACATGCTGCGGGCGCGTCTGCGCCGGGTGCCGGACGCGGACTGGATCGTCGAAACCGCCGCTGCGGGAACCATCGACGCGGATTCGCTGATCGACCGCACCGAGTTCGACGCGAGCGTGACCGACGAGCAGCTGCTCGAGATCGCCACCGCCGCACTGGACGCCACCCTCGACAAGCTGGATCCGGCTGCGGGACAGGTCATCCGGTTCGTGTGGCTGGAGCCCTCGGACAACTCCCGTGCGGGCCGCCTGGTCGTCGCCGGTCACCACCTGGTGGTCGACGGTGTCACCTGGCGAATCCTGGTGCCGGACTTCGTCGCCGCGTGGGGTCAGGTCTCCGCCGGACAGACGCCCGAGCTGGTCGCCCCCGCGACGTCCATGCGCACCTGGGCGCACGCCCTCGAGCGCGAGGCCGCCACCGACGAGCGGGTGGCCGAACTCGAGTTCTGGCGCGGTGTCGTCGAGGGCCCGGATCCGCTGCTGTCCGAGCGGCCCATGGATCCGGCCGTCGATGTCACCTCGACCATCGCCAAGCACCGCGTCGAGCTGTCGGCCGAGGCCACCAAGGCGCTGCTGACCACCGTGCCCGCGCTGTTCCACGGCGGTGTGAACGACGGTCTGCTGACCGCACTCGCCTTGGCGGTGGCCAAGTTCCGGGCCGCCAAGGGACTGGGGGAGAAGGCCGGGGGACAGAACACAGCCCTCGTCCGTCTGGAAGGCCACGGCCGTGAGGAAGAGGTCGTGCCCGGTGCCGACCTGTCGCGCACGGTCGGCTGGTTCACCGCCATCTTCCCGGTGCGTTTCGACCTGTCGGCCATCGACGTGGACGCCGCCCTCACCGGCGGACCGGCCATGGGTATCGCCATCAAGTCGGTCAAGGAGCAGCTGCTTTCGGTGCCCGACAAGGGCATCGGCTACGGCCTGCTGCGGTACATGAACTCCGACACCGCCTCTCAGCTGCCCAAGCAGCTGCCGGGCCAGGTCAGCTTCAACTACCTGGGCCGCGTCAACGAGGGCGATGTGCCGGAAGCGTTGCGCGGCTTCGGCTGGATCCCGGCTCCCGAGCTCGCGGACCTGGCGGGCGCGTACGACGCGGATATGCCCGCCATGGCCCCGATCGACATCAACGCCATCGTGGCTGGCGACAAGCTGTCAGCGCAGATCGGCTACCCGAGCACGCTGCTGAGTGCCGCCGAGGTCGAGCAGTTCAGCCAGTTCTGGGTCGCGGCGCTGGAAGCCGTTGCCCGCCATGCCGAATCAGCCGACGCGGGCGGTCACACGCCCTCGGACTTCGGCCTGGTCCGCGTCACTCAGCGCGATATCGAAGGCTGGGAGCGGCGTTTCGGCGAGCTCGACCAGGTGTGGCCGCTGGCCTCACTGCAGGCCGGTCTGCTCTTCCACGCGCAGCTCGCGGTCACCTCGGTGGATGTGTATACCGCCCAGGCGGTGCTCACCCTCTCCGGCCGCGTCGACGCCGACCGGCTGCGCGTCGCCTCCCACGCGCTCATCGACCGCCACGAGATCCTGCGCACCGCCTACGTTTCCGACGCCTCGGGTACCCCGGTGCAGCTGGTCCTCAATGGCGTCCGCGCCGCGTTCACGGTGCACGACCGCACGGAGACGGGCGACGCGTCCGACATCCTCGCCGCGGATCGGGTCGAGCGCTTCGACCTGACCGCGCCGCCTCTGATTCGCTTCACCCTGGTGCAGACCGCGGCCGACCGCTGGCAGTTGGCGGTGGCCAACCATCACATCCTGCTCGACGGCTGGTCCATGCCGCTGCTCATGCAGGACCTGCTGGTGCTGTACGCCACCCACTCCGACACCGCGGTGCTGCCGCCGGTCCGGTCCTACCGCTACTTCCTGGAATGGGTTGCGCAGCAGGATCGTTCGGCCTCGATCGCCGCGTGGCAGAAGTCGCTGCTCGGCGTCTCCGAGCCGACCCTGCTGACGCGTCCGGACCCGAGCCACGAGATCACCGCGCTGTCCGGTGAGTACTTCTTCGATCTGGACGAGGCCGCGACCGCGCGCCTGACCGGGCTGGCCGCCGAGATCGGCGTCACCCCGAACACCGTGCTGCAGGTGGCGTGGGGCATCCTGCTCGGCCGCCTCACCGGCCGCGAGGACGTGCTCTTCGGCACCACGGTGTCCGGTCGCCCGGCGCAGCTGGCGGGCGTCGAGTCGATGGTGGGTCTGTTCATCAACACCGTGCCGGTGCGGGTCGCCTTCGACCCGGCCGAGCCGGCGAGCGCACTGCTGACCCGCACCCAGGGTGAGCAGGCCGACCTGCTCGATCACCATTACGTGGGCCTGGCCGACATCCAGTCGGCGGCGGGCATCGGAGGGCTGTTCGACACCCTGGTGGTGTTCGAGTCGTATCCGGTTGACGCCGAGGGCATCCGGGCGCAGGCCGCCGATATCGACGGTATGGCCGTGACCGGCCTGGACGCCGCGGACGCCACGCATTACCCGCTGACCCTGATCGCCCAGCTCGACACCCGCCTGCGCATCCGCGCCGGGTACCTGCGCGACCTGTTCGACGAGAACACCGTCCGGTGCATCGCGGATCGCCTGGTCCGGGTGCTGACCGCCATCACCACCGAACCCGCTGCGGCCGTGGGCGATATCGAGCTGCTCGAGCCCGCAGAGCGTGAGCTGGTCGTGCGGACCTGGAACGACACCGCCTTCGATGTCGAGGCCGTGCTCACCGAGAGCAAGGCCGATGCGGCGACCCTGGTCGCGATGTTCGAGGCGCAGGTCGAGCGGACGCCCGACGCGACCGCGGTCAGCTTCGAGGGGACCGGTCTGTCCTACGCCGAGTTCGCCGACCGGGTGCACCGCCTGGCCCGCTGGCTCGTCGAGCGTGGCGTCGGCGCGGAATCTTTTGTGGCCCTGGGCATGCGACGCTCCATCGACCTGGTGGTCGGCATGTACGCCGTCACCGTGGCCGGGGCCGCCTACGTGCCGCTGGACCCGGATCACCCGGCCGAGCGCATCGAGTACATCCTCGAGACCGCCGACCCGGTGACCGTGCTGACCTCCGGTGAGGATCTGCCGATCGACACCGCCCAGGTACGCATTGACCGGCTGGATCTGTCGAACTATTCGGATACCCCGCTGATCGACGCGGATCGTCGTGCGCCGCTGCGGGATTCGAATACCGCGTACGTCATCTTCACCTCGGGATCGACCGGCCGCCCCAAGGGCGTGGCGGTGCCGCACTCGGCGATCGTGAACCGCCTGCTGTGGATGCAGGCCGAATACGGCCTCACCGTCGAAGATGTCGTGCTGCAGAAGACGCCCGTCACCTTCGACGTGTCGGTGTGGGAGTTCTTCTGGCCCTTGCAGATCGGCGCGACGCTGGTCGTGGCCAAGCCCGACGGTCACCGCGATCCGGCCTACCTCGCCGAACTCATTGCCACCGAGGGCGTGACGGTCACGCACTTCGTGCCGTCCATGCTCACGGCGTTCGTGGCGGAGGAATCCGCCGCGCGCTGCACCAGCCTGCGTCTCGTTTTCGCTTCCGGTGAGGCGCTCTCGCCGAAGCCGTCGCACCGGCTGCGGCAGCTCACCGGCGCGCAGCTGCACAACCTGTACGGCCCGACCGAGGCCGCCGTCGACGTCACCTACCATCAGGTGATCGATGCCGACGTGGACTCGGTGCCGATCGGCCGCCCGGTCTTCAACACCGAGGTCTACGTGCTGGATTCGCGGCTGCGGCCGGTTCCGGTCGGTGTCGCGGGTGAGCTCTATGTCGCGGGCGTGCAGCTGGCGCGCGGCTATGTGGCGCGACCGGATCTGTCCTCGGATCGCTTCGTGGCCAACCCGTTCGCCGACGGCGAGCGCATGTACCGCACCGGTGACCTCGTCAGCTGGAACGCCGCCGGCGAGATCGAGTACATCGGCCGCACCGACTTCCAGGTGAAGCTGCGCGGCCTGCGCATCGAGCTCGGCGAGATCGAATCCGCGCTCACCGCACTGGATTCCATCGCCCAGTCGGTGGTCGTGGTCCGCAACGACCCGTACACCGGCGATCAGCTGGTCGGCTACGTCATCCCGGCCGCCGGGCACAGCGTCGACGCCGAGCGGGCGCGCCGGGCCGTCGGCCAGAGCCTGCCCGCGTACATGGTGCCGTCGGCGCTGCTGGTGCTCGAGGAGTTCCCGCTGAACGCCTCCGGCAAGCTGGACCGCAAGGCGCTGCCCGCGCCGGTGTTCGAGGCGGCGGTGTTCCGCGCCCCGGTGACCCCGATCGAGCAGATCGTGGCCGGGGTGTTCGCCGACGTGCTGGGCGCCGAGCGCGTCGGCCTCGACGACGACTTCTTCGCCCTGGGCGGCAATTCGCTGATCGCTACCCAGGTGGCGGCGCGACTGTCGGCCGCGCTGGACACCCAGCTGGGTGTCCGCGAGATCTTCGAGGCCTCGACCGTGGCCGGGCTCGGCGCGCGCGTCGAAACCCATTCCGGCACCGGCGCTCGCCTCGCACTGACCGCGCAGCAGCGGCCCGAGCGGCTGCCGCTGTCGCTAGCGCAACAGCGCATGTGGTTCCTCAACCGGTTCGATCCCGAATCGGCCGTGGACAATATCCCGGCCGCGGTGCGCCTGTCGGGTCTGGTGGACCGCCAGGCCCTGCAGATCGCGGTGGCCGACGTGCTGGCGCGGCACGAGTCGCTGCGCACCCGCTACCCGGAGATCGACGGGCAGGCGTTCCAGGAGATCGTGCCCACCGGGCAGGTCATCCCGGACCTGACCCCGGTCGAGGTCGCCGAAGCCGGACTGCCGCAGGCGCTTTCGGACTTCATGCTCACCGGCTTCAACGTCACCGCCGAGGTGCCGTTCCGGGCGCGACTGTTCGAGATCAGCCCCACCGAGCACGTGCTCGCGCTGGTGGTGCACCACATCTCCGCCGACGGCTTCTCGATGGGCCCGCTGACCCGCGACGTGATGACCGCCTACGGTGCACGCGTCTTCGGCGGTGAGCCCGAATGGCAGCCGCTCGAGGTGCAGTATGCCGACTACGCGCTATGGCAGCGGTCGGTGCTCGGCGACGAGCACGACACCGAATCGGTGATCTCCCAGCAGATCTCGTACTGGCGCGACGCGCTGACCGGTCTGCCCGATCAGCTCGACCTGCCCGCCGACCGGCCACGTCCGGCCGTCGCCTCCGGGCGCGGCGCGACGCACCAGTTCACCATCGACGCCGAAACCCACGCCGCGCTGGCCGAACTCGCCCGCACCCGCGGCGCGACGCTGTTCATGGTCATCCACTCCGCGCTGGCGGTGCTGCTCTCGCGCCTGTCGGGCGAGCAGGACATCGCCATCGGCACCGCGGTCGCGGGCCGTGGTGAGCGTGGCCTCGACGACCTCATCGGCATGTTCGTCAACACCCTGGTGCTGCGCACCGAGGTGGACGGCGGGCAGGGCTTCACCGAACTCCTGGAGACGGTGCGCACCGACGATATTCAAGCCTTCGGTCACGCCGAACTGCCCTTCGAGCGCCTGGTCGAGATCCTCAACCCGGCCCGCTCCCAGGCCCGGCACCCGCTGTTCCAGGTCATGCTGTCGTTCCAGAACACCGGCATCACCGCACTGGAACTGCCCGGCCTGACCGTCAGCGGCGTCGATCTGCCACTGGACACCGCCAAGTTCGACCTCCAGCTGGTTCTCACCGAGAAGCTCGGCGCGGCCGATGTTTCCGGCAACGGCCACCGCTCCGCGCCCTCCGGCATGAACGCCGAACTCATCTACGCCACCGACCTGTTCGACCCGGCCACCATGGCCGACTTCGCCGACCGGTTCGCCCTGATGCTGAAGGGCATCGCCGCCCAGCCGGAACGGGCCGTCGGCGATATCGAACTGCTGCTTCCCGGCGAGCGCGCCCGCGTACTTCACGATGCCAACCAGAGCGCCGCCGACCTCGGCGACGAACCGAGCCGGACCCTGGTCGAGCTGTTCGAGGCCCAGGCCGGGCGGACCCCGGAGGCGACCGCCCTCGGCTTCGCACCGGCCGACGCCGCCGAACCGGTCACCACGCTGACCTACGCCGAGTTCTCCGCCCGGGTGAACCGCCTCGCCCGCCGCCTCATCGAGGACGGCGTCGGTCCGGAATCCCTGGTGGCCCTGCACATCCGGCGTTCCATCGACTTCGTGGTCGCCGTCTATGCGGTGGTGACCGCCGGTGGCGCGTACGTGCCGGTGGATCCGGATCAGCCCGCTGAGCGCATCGCCCACGTGCTCGACACCGCGAAACCGGTGTGCGTGCTCACCACGTCGGGGTCGAGCTTCGATGCCGGCGCGTACCCGGTCCTGGAGGTCGACACCGTCGACCTGTCGGAGTACTCCGTGCATCCGGTCGCCGATGCCGAACGCCGTGCCCCGCTGCATCCGCAGCACCCGGCCTATGTCATCTTCACCTCGGGGTCGACCGGAAGGCCCAAGGGCGTCAGCGTCTCTCACGCCGCGATCGTCAACCAGTCGGACTGGATGCAGGCGGAATACCGTCTCACCGCCGAGGACGTCTACCTCCAGAAGACCCCCAGCACCTTCGACGTGTCGCTGTGGGGCTACTTCATGCCGCTGCGGGTGGGCGCGACGCTGCTGCTCGCCACCCCGGACGGCCACCGCGATCCGGCGTACCTGACCGAGCTCATCGAGCGGCACGGCGTCACCGTCACCGACTTCGTGCCCTCGATGCTGAGTGTCTTCGCCGCCCAGCACGATCCGGAGCGTCTGCGGACCGCGCTGGCGACCCTGCGCCAGGTGTACGTGATCGGTGAGGCGCTGCCCGCCGAGACCGTGCGCGCCTTCGGTGCCGTGAGCGCCGCCGAACTGCACAACCTGTACGGCCCCACCGAGGCCGCGGTGTCGATCACCTACCGCGACGTCACCGGCGAGGTCGACCGCATCGTCATGCCGATCGGCCGCCCGCAGACCAACAGCCAGGTCTACGTGCTGGATTCGCGCCTGCACCCGACTCCGCCGGGCGTGGCGGGCGAGCTCTACCTGGCCGGTGTCCAGCTGGCCCGCGGTTATGTCGCGCGCCCGGACCTGACCTCGGATCGCTTCGTCGCCAACCCATTCGGCGACACCGGCGACCGCATGTACCGCACCGGCGACCTGGTGCGCTGGGACGACAGCGGCGACCACCCCGAACTGGTCTACCTGGGCCGCACCGACTTCCAGGTGAAGTTCCGCGGCCAGCGCATCGAGCTCGGCGAGATCGAGGCCGCGCTCACCGCGCACGCCTCGGTCAGCCAGGCCGTGGTGGTGCTGCACACCGCCGAGCACACCGGCGACATGCTGGCCGCCTATGTGGTGCCCACGGCGGGCCCGGTCGACCCGGAGGCGCTGCGCGCGTACCTGGGCGAGCGACTGCCCTCCTACATGGTGCCGGCGGCGTTCGTGGTGCTGGACGCCTTCCCGCTCAACACCTCCGGCAAGCTGGACCGCAAGGCGCTGCCTGCGCCGACCTTCGAGGTCCGGGCCTTCCGCGCACCGGTGTCTTCGACCGAGCAGACCGTCGCGGCCGTGTTCACCGAGACCCTCGGACTCGGCCACCCGGTCGGCTTGGACGACGATTTCTTCGCGGTGGGCGGCAATTCGCTGATCGCCACCCAGGTGGCGGCCCGCCTCGGCGCGGTGCTCGACACCCGGATCCCGGTCCGCACGCTGTTCGAGGCCTCGACCGTGGCTGCACTGGCCGCACGCCTCGAGACCGAGACCCGCACCGGTCGCCGCCCGGCCCTGGTGGCGGGCGAGCGTCCCGCCGAGATTCCGTTGTCGCTGGCCCAGCAGCGCATGTGGTTCCTCAACCGCTTCGACACCGCCTCGGCCGTCAACAACATCCCCCTCGCGGTCCGCCTCACCGGCGACCTGGACGTGGATGCGCTGCTGGCCGCCGTCGGCGACGTGCTCGAGCGGCACGAGGTGCTGCGCACCGTCTACCCGGAGAACGCGGAAGGCCGTGGCGTGCAGGTCATCCTGCCCGCCGACCAGATCCACCTGGACTCGGCTCTTGCCGCCGGAGCCAACAGCGGCGGGCTCGCAGGTGAGCCGGTCATCGTCACCGAGGCCGAACTGCGCGACCGCATCGCCGAACTGGTGCCGACCGGCTTCGACGTGACCGCGTCAGCCCCGGTCCGCGCTGGGCTGTTCCGCGTTCTGCCGGAAGCGATCAGGGGGTCCGGCACCGACGAACAGCCCACGCACGTGCTGGTTTTCGTGGTGCACCACATCTCGGGCGACGGCTGGTCGGTGCGCCCGCTGGCCCGCGACGTCATGGTCGCCTATGCGGCCCGCGCCACTGGTGAAGCGCCGCACTGGGCGCCGCTGCCGGTGCAGTACGCCGACTTCGCGCTGTGGCAGCGCGAAACCCTCGGCGACGAGGACGACGCGGACTCGCTGATCGCCCAGCAGGTCTCCTACTGGAGCAGCGAACTGGCCGGGCTGCCCGACCAGATCGATCTGCCCTCGGATCGTCCGCGCCCGGCGGTGGCGTCCAATGCCGGTGGGGTGCACGAGTTCTCGATCGACGCCGACCTGCTGGCCGGACTCAACGGCCTGGCCCGCGAGCACGGGGCCTCGCTGTTCATGGTCGTGCACGCGGCCTTCGCGGCCCTGCTGGCGCGCCTGTCCGGCGGCGACGACATCGCCATCGGCACCGCGGTCGCGGGCCGTGGCGAGCAGGTGCTCGATGACGCCATCGGCATGTTCGTCAACACCCTGGTGCTGCGCACGGCCGTCGACTCGGGGGAGAAGTTCGCCGAGCTGCTGGCCCGCACCAAGGACACCGACCTGGCCGCCTTCGGCCACGCCGACCTGCCCTTCGAGCGCCTGGTGGAGATCCTCAACCCGGCCCGCTCGCAGGCGCGGCACCCGCTGTTCCAGGTCATGCTGTCGTTTCAGAACACCGGCGCGGCGACCTTCGCCCTGCCCGGCCTGGAAGTGGCCGGCGTTCCGCTGGACGTGGTCACCGCCAAGTTCGACCTGCACCTCAA
>NZ_JBIWMX010000041.1:0-66197 GCF_044766925.1 Nocardia sp. NPDC101769
CTCACCACGATCACCGGGCAACTCGACCAGGAACTCGCCCGCAAATAGCGGGCTCACCACCACACTCGCGGCGCGGCCACACACCGACCGGCTGGATGCGGGCGTAAATGGGAGGAGCGGATATGACCTCGGATTTCCCAGCGACCAACCCGTACGGCACCCCTCGACCCGGGGGCCGGAACCCACCTTCGTGGCGCAGGGCGCGGTCAACAGGTTCGTCGGTGCGCTGCGGCGGGTACCCGGCCTCGGCTCGATCGTCGGGCGCAGGCTAGTGGTGCTGCATGTGGTCGGGCGCAAATCCGGTACATCCCGGTTGCCTACACCCGTCACGAGGGCACGCTGCTGATCAGCACGCTGACCCGGCTGTGCGTGAACAACATCCGCCCGGATATTTCGATCCGGGTGTCGTTGGGTGGCCCGCCACGCAGGGCCACGGCCGAGGTGTTCACCGACCTCGACACCGTGATGGAGCTGTACGGGGTGATCGCGCGCGATAAACGTCGCAATGCCCGCTTCCATGGCATCGGCTTCGAGGCCTCCGGCGAGCCCAACAAGGCCGACATCTATCAGACCTGGCAGCACGGCGGGGCGGTCATCCGACTCACACCGACGTGAACCGGACCGGCGCTGCCGAGTCAGATACCGGGTCCGCAGCACCCTGCGGATCACCGCCTCCACCTCGCCCGACAGCCCGCCCACCACGGCCAGCTCGACCAGCGTGCCGGGCTTGTGGCGGCGCAGTTCCAACATGCCTTCGAGGCTGGCGATCAGCGACCGCCACGCCTCGCGCTGCTCACCGGTGCCGTATGCGAAGGCGGTCGCCGAGATCAGCGCGAACCGCCCGGCGATCTACGGCGTCTTCCCCGCCGTCGGAGCGGCCGACCTGCGGACCGACCGAGTCGCCCGGCTGGTTCTCATCGACGCCGTGCCTCCCGACGACGGCGACACGCTGGCCGAGCTGTTCCTCACCCCGCAGCGTCGCGACCACCTCCGACAGACCTCGGTCGACGGGTTGATGCCGGTGCCCGCGCGGCGGGACCTGGCCGGACCCGCCGGCCTGACGGGGGTGTCCGAGCAGGACCGCACACGGCTGCACCAGCCTACCGCCGGATTTCGCGCCGGTGGCCCACACAGGCCGAGTAGCGTTGCGGCGCCTGCGAATCCGCCCCGGGTTCAGGAGTCGCGCCATCGGATCGGATCCGGTCGGGGTTTCAGAAGGTGAACTGACTGCCGTAGGCGGTGGTCTGCACCACCCCCTGCGCGGAACTCACCGTGGTCGTGACGAAGGGGACGGCCGACACCGGCGAGGCGCATTGGGCGACGTTCAACGCGGCGTTGTTGAACGTGATGTGGTACGGGAACACGGTGCTGTTGTCCAGGGCTGCCGTGGCCGTTGTCGCGGTGGTGACCTGGCCGGGCCCCAGGGTGGCCGTCAAGACTTCTGTCAGACCCAGTGCCCCACCGACGCTGGGTCCGAGGCTGAAAGTGGGTGGGGTGACGGAGACGCTGGGCGTCGGCAGGGGCGTGACCGTCCCGGTCGGCGTCTCACTCGGCGGGCTGACGGAGATGGTCGGAGGGGTCACTGTCGGGGAAATGGCGCCAACCACGCCTTGATTGGGCTCGATTCCGACGGTGACGCCGCCGGCCACGCTGATCCCGCAGCCGAGGATGAACCCTGCGACGGCCTGACCGGACGTGATCGGGTCACCCTCCACACGGCGACATCGGCCAGGCAGCCTCGCCACAGCAAGGCGTGTCGACCAGGGCAGTCCCCCTGCTGGCCCCGACGGGCGACGACACCGAAGCCGCCGTCGGTCCGGAACAGCTCCATTGGACCACCGGGCATAGGTGTACTCGGGGCGGCATCGTGATCACGTCCACCACACCGACGAGGCCGGCCAACAGGACTGATCTACACGGCCAGGTCGTGAATCAGCACGTCGAACAGCGGAGCGGCCGGCCAATTCGGCTGGAGAGTGCCAACTCGTCGCCAGCCCCAACGCAGATAGGTCTGATAGGCCCGGGTGTTTGTGGGCCGGACGAGCAATGTCCCGCGCTGTTCGGGTCGAGAACCGAGTAACTCGTCGTGGAGTGCCCGCGCGATACCTCGGCCGGTCAGCTTGGCGCTGACCATGATCTCGCTCAGCGCGAACGTCCGGGTACCGTCCTCGGTGGTGAATTCATCGATGTCGTGGGGGTCGTCCAGGGTGAGGCCGCCCCACCAGGCTGTATCGGCGTGCAGTGGCCACCCCCATGCCTGGCCGATGGGATGCTCGTCGACCACGGCCAGGACGAGCGAGAATCCGGCGGGCCTGTCCGGTGCTGTGTAGGCGTCGAAACGGTTCATGAACGCCGCCGGATCGGCGAACGGTGCGCCGGACTGAATTGCCTCGACGTACGCCTCGCGGTAGATGTCCTCGACCACAGCGCGCCGGGCGCGCGCCTCCCGTGCGTCCAGATGTTCAAAGCTGAGGCCGGCCATTGCGGCCGATCGCTGCTGGCTGGTCATTCTCTCGCCGCCTTAGATGCCAAATCGTCGAACTGCATTGCGAAAACGCTGTCAGGTTGTACTGCCGAGCGAACAGGGTCGAGTAGACGCAGCGTGCGGGTAGACGAAACCTCGCGCAACTGTTCCAGTGCGGGTGTGCCGACCGATATCGCACCCTGAACGTCGCCGATGTCCGCCAGTGCGGCCGCCAGTCCGGCGCGGTAGTTCACTGCGTTGCGTGTGCCCGCCTGCTCGAGGGCGAGGTCACTGTGAAGCTCGGCTGCCTTGGCCAGATTGCCGAGATCGCTGTGACCACGGGCCTCGTGACAGCGGACCTCGGTCGAGGTGACGAAATGCAACCACGTGGCGCACTCCTCGGGCGGCTCATGCTCGAGCGCGAAATCCAGCTCGCGCCAAGCGGTCGAGATCGCGCGGCCGAAACCGACACGATCGCCGAGAACGCCGTACGCCTGCGCGGCCCGAGTGGCGATGAGCGCATGGATTCGTCCGGGCGGAACGCCGTGCGTCAGTTCGCGCGCCCGGCTGACCAGGCTCAGTGCGCGGTGTGGATTGCCGAGGTCGCGCCGAGCGAGTGTGATCGCCTGGTGTGCTGCGCCGACGCAGACGTGCGCGGTGAGCTCGTCGTCGCCGGCCTGGTTGGCGAGCGAGAACGCATCGGAGTAGCAGCGCCGGGCGAGTTGGTGTTGATCGGCGTCGTAGGCGAGCCATCCTGCGATGGTGGCGAGATTTCCTGCGGCGCTCGCGAATTCCTTGCCCGCGCTATCGCTGAACGAGCACATTTCGATGAGTTCCTTGGCGGTCTCGAGCTCCCGTACAGCCATTTCGACCAGGCTGGCGCCGCCGATCTGCTGGTCCTGTAGGGCGAACTCGGCGACGGCGCGCGAAACGCGCTTCGCGTCGGCGACGCCCAGGGTGCGGCTACCAGACGCCAGTAGCGTTGCGCCCAGCAGAATTCCGAACTCTCGTCGCTTCACTTCGCCGTTGACCTCACCACGCTCCGAGCCGTCGATTGCCAGGGTATCCGGCTCCGTGGTACCGAAACCGGCGTTGACGGTCGAGACCGGCCCCGTATTCAGCGCGGCCCGGAAGCGTGCACGCTGATCGTCGTCGAGCCTCGCGAGCAACGTATCGAGGGCTCCTGCGGAATCGCCGCGGACCGGTCGAGCGTCGGTTGCTTTCTCCCACTTCCGCACGGTCGGTGCCTTGAAGCCGGTCCGCTCGGCCAACTCTTCTTGCGTCATGCGAAGTGCATCAATTCGCAGCGCGAGTACTTCCGTGCGCGTCCACTTGCCGACGATCATCGACGCCCCCTGTCGACCCGCGCAATGCCCTGTGTCGGAAGCGTATTACTTGCGTGCGGTTTCGTGGCTGGGAACCGGTCGTACGGTGCGCGAGGCTCGATGAGCACGCGGCACCAGACGCGAATCCCTCAAACGCTCTGGTGCCGGGTGCACTCCATCCATACCAAGGAGCTGGAGGCACCCGACGTGGGAATCATCCTCGTTTTCACCCTCGCCGCGCTAGTGTTCGCTGGCGCCGCCACGCTCGTCGTACCGAGCGACGAGCACATACGACGCCAGAACAAGCTGACCGTCAGCGAGATTCGCGCCCGACTCGCCGCCGAGCCACCGCGCACGTACGTCCCGATCAGCCGGGGGTTGTGACCATGGGTCTGCTGCCGTCCGCCATTGGTTTTCTGCGCAGCGATGTTTCCGGGCTGAACCAGCCACAAGATGAGGCGCGAATTCGGCGCGCGGCCAAGAGAACAGGCTATGACCTGAGCCGGACCATCGTATTCAGCGAGCGCACCGAGCAGCGAGCGCGAAGAGGGCCGCACCGTGACCGGGGACGTGCACCGGCTGCAGGGCAGAAATCCAGGCCGCGAAGGCGGCCCTCGCGGCTTCCATCACACCGAGTTCGGCATCGTCGCGATCGGCGACGACGGCCTGCCCATCATCGACGACGACACACACGAATTCGACATCGCGCCCGATTCGCCCACGGTCGAGCGGTATTCGCCGATCGACGTCGAGGCATTCTCGGTGACCGACACCGAGCTCGGACACTGAGGAACGGCTCGCCCAGACGAGCTGGAAAAAGAGAATAACAACTAGATGAGGTGAATTGCCTTGCGACAGATCATGATCCGCATCGCATTGCTTGCTTCCGCCGCGACCACCGCCCTCTGGCTGACCACCGGGACCGCCCAGGCCATGACCGCCGAGGTGTGCGAAGGCTTCGGCGGCAAACCGTTTCCCACCACTGTGTTCAAACTTCCCGACAGCGCGAAAGCTGAAGCGGGTGAGGCGTACTGCGTGTGCAGGCACGACACCGATAAGGCGATAGACGGGATGCCCGTGTGGGGTGACTGGATTTGGGTCGGCACCGTGGCCAGCGGCGCTACTCCCGGCTTCTATCACTGCGCCAAACCTACGGGGTAGCATCGCCCGGCATGACCAGCGAAGACCAGACCCCCGCTATGTCGGTCGGCAAGCATCTTGGTCCGCCGCCGGGCGAGTTCGCACCCCTGATCCAAATCGGTCAGCCGCTACCGTGGCCGGACGCCCCGTTCTTCGGCTGCGTGGTGCGGATCAGGGGCCGCGAGGACATGGTGTCCGCTGGTCCTACCGCCGCCGAAGCGGTGACGAACGCTATCCGCACTGTCAACGCTGTTCTCGAACACCGACCTGATTGGCTGGTCTGACATGCTGAGAGGCATCCTGGCGGAAAGGATCTGATCTCATGACCACCCTGTCGCACCCGGCCGTCGATCTCGCCCTCAGTGAGTTCTCCGGGGGCGGCAGGGCGGCCCGCTTGGTTGCCGCGATCGACCGCAACGACACCATGGCCGTGCTGGTCGCCACCGACAGCCCGTTCGACGGCGACACCGAAGCCCGTGTGCTCGTGTTCGTCGAATGGGACGGTACGGAGTGGCGTCTGCCCGGCGTCATGAATGGGTCAACCTTCCGTCACACCACGCGCGCCATCACTACCGGGCCCGGCCGCCCCCTCGACAGCAAGCGGACCAAGCTGTACCGCAAGGACAACAGCGAGATCGGCTGGTTCGGGCTGACCGGATACGCCGCCGAGGACGCGGTCGCCGTCACCGTAGCCTCCAGCCTTGGCACCGACCACGTCGAGGTCGCCGCCGACGGTCTAGTCCTCGCTGCAGTTCGTGCCCGCTTCGGTGAGGACCCCGAAAAACCCGTCGTCGTAATCCATCTCGCCGACGGCACTAACATCGTCGACCCGCGGTAACGCACCGCTGGTCCTACCGCCGCCGAAGCGGTGACGAACGCCGTCCGCACTGTCAACGCTGTTCTCGAACACCGACCTGATTGGCTGGAGTGACCCAGTGCTTTACGGGGCGGTCTGAACCCGATGGCGGTCGCGCTGATTCGCGCGGCGTATGGAGTCGATTACGGCCACGCCGGAGGGACGGTAGGTGCCATTCGGCCACTGGACCCACCGGCGAAAGGTCCCCTGCTGATCCGTCGGTGAGGGGAGCGCGATCTCACCTCCGAACCGGACCACCGACACGTTGATGCGGAACAGCTCCGCGAACAACCTGTCTTCCTCGGGCAGGTCCGGACGGATAAGGAATGTCCAGCGCTGCGACCGGGGGTGGGAGATGATCGGGCCGACCTCGATTTGTCGGTGCTCCAGATCGGTTTTCACAATCTGCCCCAGCGCGGACGGCATCGTCAGTGCCCAGACCAGCCCCGCTCGGACGACAATGCGGCCGGTCTCGGGATGCATGCCGGCCGGGAGCCCACACGCCTGCTGGTAGTAGTGACAGCGGTCGGTCGGTGTGTCCTGGGGCGTTGGTTCGTCCATGGGTTTGGTCCTCGCGTCCGGCAGTGGCGGAGGCACCCAGCCACCGGGACCGCGCGCCGGTTGCGAGCGACCGGTGACGCAAGGCCCGCGTAGAGGGAAACACGGACTGTCCGGTGTGCCGGGTGCCGAATCCGACGCTATGAGCGCACCGGGGCGACCGGAACCGTTTAGGCGTTGCCTAGGCGTTGCCTAGGCGTTGCCTACCGCTTCGGCGGCTGCGCGGTCGAGACCTCGTTGTAGAGGCGGCGCAATGCGACGCTGTGCCGATCAATGGGCAATTCCGCCAGCGCTTTCCGCGCGTGCGCGACTCCTTCGACCCGATCACCGGATTTGGCGAACGCGAGTCCGCGGTGAATCTCGAGATGTGTGGCGTAACGGGCGAACTTGGCGGGCATCGCCGCCGTGGCTTCGGCCTGGATGCGGTCGGCGTGGTGGTCACCGAGACGGGCCAGAACCAGCGACGTGTCCACGTACATCCGCCATTCGGGCATGGTGTAGTCGGAAGCCTCCTCGGTGGTGCCGACCGCATCGAACACCCGTCGGGCCCGGTCCAGATAGGCCCGTGCCGATGCCGGATTGCCCTGGAGGGCCGCGACATTCGCCAGCGACACCAGCGCCATCAGTTGACCGACCGTTGCCGTATCGGTGATCTCGGCCGCCTCGGCGGCCAGCTGGCGGCAGGCGGCCAGGGCCGCGCTGGGGTGGGCCATGTTCAGTGCCGAGCGGCCGCGCACCCATACCCGCGTACTCACGTCCACGGATCTGTCGGCGGCATCGACGGCGGCGCGGTACCACCCGGCGCAAGCGCTGGCGTCGGCGACATCGGCCAGCGGCGCACCGTGCAGCACCATCAGCCGCGAGGCAATCGCCCACATGCGCCGGTCCGTCAGCTGGGGACGTATGGCGATGAGATCCGCGGCTATCCGTGTCTGCATCTCCGCCGCGCTGACGGTGAGGCAGTCAGCTGCGTGGATCTCCATGCGCTCGGCCCAGGCGTCCACGGCGAGTGGCGTGGTTTCCTCCTCGAACATGCGTCGAACAGCGTCGGTGACCACGCTCGGGACGACGGCCCCGGCTGCGAGGCCGCCGAGTAGCGTCCGCCGGCTGATGTCCACTCCAAGCTCTTTCTCGTACTCGTCAACGATCCGCTGCGGGACCGGTCGCAGGTCCCTTTCGATCCTGCTCAGATAGCCCTGATCGCGGGGGATGCGGGCTGCCATCTCGCGTAACGAGACACCTGCCTCCTCGCGCGCCGATCTGAGCATTTCACCTGTCACCAGCATGAACCGCCCCCATTCGATTAGGCAACGCCGTAACGGTCCCACGATTGTTCTCACGGTCAGACGCTGGTGTCTACGGAATCGCTGCCCGACAACCATTTTCGGGCCGAATGTGGAGATCGAATGCCCTCACACACCGGTGTTATTGACCGACCGCTACAGACACAGATCCGGGCGGCCGCTGCGGCTCGGAGGATCGAGAGCCCGCGACCCGGCCACCTCTGCGTTTTCGCCTGCCTCACGGGCTGATTCATTCGGCGCCGCGACAGCGGCGGCCTATGGAGCCTGTGCGACCACTGACTTGCGCCCGCGACCTGCTACGACCGAATCACGCTGTGAGAGCGAGGAATACATGGTGACATCCGAGCCCCGGCAGCGACGCGAATCAGCCCAGGCCGCCATGTGCGCGGCCGCGGCGGGGTCACCGCCTTCGAGAGGACCCCACGGGCCATCACCAACGCCGAGCTCATC
Organism: Nocardia sp. NPDC101769; assembly: GCF_044766925.1. Lineage (NCBI taxonomy): Bacteria > Bacillati > Actinomycetota > Actinomycetes > Mycobacteriales > Nocardiaceae > Nocardia > Nocardia sp. NPDC101769. The sequence goes on from NZ_JBIWMX010000041.1 coordinate 8,098, forward strand.
CGCCGGGGCGTGGCCGGTCTCCACGCACTCCCTCACGAGCGGCTTCTACTTCATCGCTTCGGTTGTGATGCAGCGGAATCCGGTGTCGTCGTCGAGCATCTCGTGATGGGCGTCATTGAAGGCGGCGGGGGCTGCTCGGTCGTAGAGCGAGGTGAAGGCCGATCCCTTCAGTTCGTAGCGGTCACGTGTGGTTTCGCTGGATTGCCATTCCCAGACGTTGCCGCAGAGGTCGTAGACCCCGTAGGGGCTGACACCGCTCTTGTACTGGTCGACTGGGGTGGTCGTGCCGATCCGGCTGCCTTTGCAGTTGCATTTGGCCGGGGAGACGGTGTTGCCCCACGGCCATGCGTTGCCCTGCGTCCCGCGGGCGGCCTTCTCCCACTGCGAGGCGGTGGGCAGTTGCTTGCGCGCCCAGTTCGCGTAGCTGGTGGCGTCGTCGTGGCTCACCCACACCACGGGGTGGCTGGCGAGTGTCTTGGCCGGGCGGGCACCATCCCAGTGCCGCGGCGCGGGATGCCCGGTGGCCGTTACGAATCGGGCGTAGTCGGAGTTGGTGACGGGAAACACGTCGATCCAGAACCCGGCAACCCACACCGGTTGCTCGTGCAGGCCCGACAGGTAGATGCCTTCGGGAATCCAGGTCATGGTCTTGCCGTCGACGGGGTGGCGCAGCAGCGCGGGCTGCTCGGGAATGTCGCTGTCGTCCTCTTCGCGCACGCTGTCGGGGACGAGGTCGGTGAAGCGGCGGCGCTCTTCGTGGTTGAGCTCCCGCAGGGAGGTGTCGAGGGCGGCCTGGTTGACCGGGCGGGGTGTGACCTTGTCTCCTCCTGCTTCCCAGCGTTCCACGCTGCGGGTGGGAATACCGAGGTGAGCGGCGAAGTCGATGTAGCTCATCCGGCGTGCCGCGCGCAAAGCCCCTACCTCGACTCCGGTCCACTGCCGGAGCATCGTGATCATGGCCTGTCCGCTCCCATCCCCGTGCGATTGCGATGGCGTAAGAGCGTAGCTGCAGCTGGGCGCCAGTGTGGGTCAGATCCGCTGCGGCGGAATGGATTCGTAGTCCTGGCGCAGCGCCGCGATCAGGTCGTTGTCGATCGGCAAGGGCCTGTCGTCGATGGCGGAGACCGGGCGCACGCCGACCGCGGCGTTGGTGGCCACCACTGCGGCGAACTGGTCGACCTCGGCGAGGGTGATCTTCTCGGTCAGCACGTCGGCGTCGCGTGCCCGGTCGATCAGCTGCATGGTTGTGCCGATCAGCACTTCGGCGTCGGGCCAGATCAGACGGCCGGCGTTGTCGATGAATCCGATGTTGCTGGTGGCGATCTCGGAGATGGTGCCGTCGGGTTCGGTGAACAGTACGTCGTCGGCGCCGGCACGTTGCGCGAGCGCGCGATGGTGCAGCGACGCGAACAGTCCGACGTGTTTGATGCGGGCCATGTCGCGGCGGAAGACCGTCGACTGCAAGGTCAACGGTCCCTGCGGGGTCGGCGGTGCCTTGCGGGTGGTCACCAGAATCTGCGGCTGCGCAGGCGCGCCGGGGCGGGCGAGTTCGAGCGCTGGGTCGAACACGGTGACCCGCACGATGGTGGCCCCGCCGTCGGTCGGCAGGCTCGCGCTGACGAGGTCGCGCACTCGGTCGGTGTCCAGGTCGGTGTCGAAGACCTGGCGGCAATCGCGACGCAGCCGGTCCATGTGCAGCGACAAGCCACGGACTGCGCCGTGCTCGACGCGCATCGAGGTGAAATGGCCGTATCCGACCAGGCCCAGCGCGGAGAGCTGGGCGGCCGTGACCGGTGCGCCGTTGAGGTTCATGCGGCTCATATTCCCACTGCCGCAACGCCTTGGCATCTCCCCCTGACGCCGAATGACGGTGAAACGTCGGTGAAACGCGTAGAAGTGTCGGTTCCGCCGCGCGCGGATCGCGCCGACGCTGAGGTGCATGGTCGGTGGTCGCAGTTGAGGGGGCGGTGCGCATGAGCAGGTCGCGTTCTGCGCGTCGTGTCTCCGCGGTTGGGCAGGCACAAAGCGCCCGGATTCACGATGCGCTGATCAGCGCGGGCAAGGACTCCTACGCGGTCGACCTCGCAGTCGGAAAGCAGCTGATCGCCCAGGCCAACGCCTATCAGACGGCCGCGCAGGTTGCGCGGTTGTTCCTGCTGCGTTCGGTGCGGGCCCTCGTCGCCGAGGAAAAGGTGGGCCTGGTCGTCGAGCTCGGTTCCGGCTATCCGTGTGAGCCGAACGTGCACACCGTGGCCGGCGCGGCGGGCGGCGCTCGGACGCTGTACGTGGACAACCACCCGGTTGTGAGCGCCCACGGCAGGGCGCTGCTGCTCGACAACGACCTCGTCGACTTCATTCACGCCGACCTGACCGACCCCGATCCGGTCATCGCGGCCATCGCCGAGCTGACCGAACCTGATGTGCCGGTGTGCATCTGCCTATCTGCCGTCGCGGAGTTTCTCGATGATCCGGCCGCCGTGGTCAAGGCGATCTCGACCGGCCTGCCTCGCGGATCGTACGCGGCGCTCAGTCATGTCACCTGCGATGTGCACCCGACCATGCTGGCGCGCGCCACCGAGATCTACCGCGATCACGGCATCGGATTCCACCCGCGCACCCGGTCGGAGATCGCCGCGATCCTGGCCGGTTGGGATCTGCTGCCGCCCGGCCTGGTCCCCGCCCACCACTGGCGTCCCGATCCGGGCACCGACCGCGCTCACGCGGCCGCCCAGCACTGGACAGCTCCCTGTCCGGACACCGAAATCTGCTGCTACGGCGCGGTCGCGAAGCTGCCCTAGCGCATGCGTACACGAAAGCCACTGATTCTCAAGGAGATTCGCTGATGGGAACCGAGTACGAACAGCCCGACCCGATGCCGGATCGCGTCGCCGCGGTGGCGGCCGCGTTCAACGGCGGCCAAGCCCTCGAGCAGGTCCGGATGTGGGGCGCGCACCTGGCCGATCATCTGCGGCACGGGGCACGTCTGCTGATCGTGGGCAATGGTGGCTCGGCAGCGCAGGCTCAGCATCTGGCGGCCGAGTTGGTCGGGAAGTTCGAGGCGGAGCGAGTTCCGTTGCCCGCGTTGGCGTTGACTGCCGATACCGCGACGCTGACCGCGGTGGGCAACGACTACGGCTACGAGCAGACCTTCTCGCGCCAGATCCGCGCGCACGCGCGTGCCGGTGATGTCCTGCTGGCGATCTCGACCTCGGGTGCCAGCCCGAACGTGCTGGCCGCGGCCGCGGCCGCCCGGGATATGGGCCTGATTATCTGGGGTCTGACCGGCGGCACCGAGAGTCCACTGGCCCGCTGCTGCGATTCGGTGGTGGCGGTGCCCGCCACGTCGACCTCGACGATTCAGGAATGCCACTTGCTGCTGGTGCACGAGATATGCACCGCGCTCGATGCCGCGCTCATGGACTCGGGCGCAGCGCAGCCGTGCACGCTGAACGACAGCTCGGCAGAAGCGGCGGTGTTGCCGTCGCGGGTGCGGCCCCGGCGGCTGGTGATCGTCGGGGACGTTTTGGCCGACTGCGATGTGGTCGGGGACGTCGCCGCCATCTCACCAGAAGCACCGGTGCCGATCCTGACCAGCGAGGGACAGCGGTGGCGGCCCGGCGGCGCTGGGCTGGCCGCGATGTTCGCGGCCGCCGACGGCTGGGAGGTCACCCTCGTCGCCGCGCTCGGCACCGACGAGCACGCCGCCCGCATCCGCGCCGATCTCACCGCGGCCGGAGTGACGGTAGCGGGCCTGCCGACCGTCGGGACCACCCCGGTGAAGATGCGTCTGCGCGCCCGAGGGCAGACGCTGCTGCGCGTCGATTACACCGGACCGGTTGCCGCCGTGGGTGATCCGACTCTCCAGGCCCGCAAGGCCCTGCAGGCGGCCGACGGTGTCCTCGTTGCCGACTATGGGCGCGGCGTCGCCGCCCAGCCTCGGGTCCGGGAGCTGCTCACCGCGGCCGCGGCACAGGTGCCGGTGGTGTGGGATCCGCATCGACTCGGCGCGGACCCGGTGGCGGGTGTGCGCGTGGTGGTGCCGAATCAGGATGAAGCTCTCGCTCTGGCCGCAGACTCCGCACCGCAGGCCGGGCTCGACGCCGACGTGCGTCGTGGCCGCGCGCTGCGCGCGCGCTGGCAGGCCGGATATGTGGCGGTCACGCGCGGTGGCGACGGCGCGGTGCTGGTCGGTGCCGACACCGAGCCCGCGCAGACCGTTCCCGCGCCGCGTCGTGAGATCCACGGCGACACCTGCGGCGCCGGGGACATGTTGGCGGTGCTGCTGCTCAAGGCCCTGATGGACAAGAAGGTGCCCGCGACGGCGTTGCAGCGCGCCGTCACCGGTGCCTCCGATTACGTTGTCGGGTACCGGGTTCCGCAGCCTATGGGGCGGCGGCCGCGCACTGTGGACGGGCTCGGCCTGGCGCAGCGGGTTCGCGCCGGCGGGGGCATGGTCGTGGCGACCGGTGGATGTTTCGACATCCTCCACGATGGACATCGCGAGCTGCTCGAGACCGCCCGCTCGCTCGGGGATTGCCTGATCGTGCTGCTCAACTCCGATGCCTCGGTCGCGCGGCTGAAGGGCCCGGGGCGACCGCTGGTGCCCGAAGCGCAACGTGCGGCCATGCTGGCGGCGTTCGGATGTGTCGACGCGGTGGTGGTCTTCGATGAGGACACCCCCGCCGACGCACTCGAGCTGCTACGCCCGGGCATCTGGGTCAAGGGCGGCGACTACGGCGCCAGCGCGATGCCGGAGCAGGCGGTGGTCGAGCGCCACGGTGGCGCGGTCGTGCTCGGCCCTTACCAGGAAGGTGTCTCCACCTCCGAGCTGATCGCGCGGGCAGCGGCCGGTCGGGCGGTGCAGTCATGACGGGCACGGTGCTGGTCACTGGCGCGTCGGGGTTCATCGGCTCCCACACCGCGGCCGCACTGCACGCGGCCGAATGGGCGGTCACCGGGGTCGACGTGCGGGCGCCCCGCAGCCGGGTCGAGTGGGAGTCGCTGATCTGCTCGGCCGACGATGCGGCGGTGTTGGCCCGGATCCGGGACAGAGAATTTGCGGCGGTCGTGCACAACGCCGCGATCACCAGCACCCTCGCCCCCAACGATTCGCGGCTGCGCAAGGCGAACGTGGACATGCCGTTGCAGATCGCCCGCGCGTGCGTGGTCTCGGGCACGCGGCTGGTGTACGCCTCCTCCGGCAGCGTGTACGGCGTTGTGCCCCGGGGCCACTACTCGCATGAGACCGATCGGCCGGGTCCGTTGAACGCGTACGCGCAGTCCAAGCTGACCATGGAACGCGAGCTCGCCCGACGCGCGGCCGTTCTCGGATTGCGCTGCGTCGGTTTGCGTTACACCAACGTCTTCGGGCCCGGGGAGGATGCGAAGGGGCCGATGGCCTCGATCCTGTCGCAGATCCTCACCGCGGCCGCCGCCGGCCGGCCGGTGCGCCTGTTCGACGATTCACTCACCGCCGCACGCGATTACCTGCCGGTCCAGGTGCTGACCGACCGGGTCACTCGGCTGCTGGGCGCCCCGCATGTCACCGGAATCTACAACCTCGGATCGGGTGTGCCGCTGCGCTTCGAGGCGCTGCTGGGCTGGTGCACCGAGTGGGGCGGGGCACCGGTGGCCATGGAGGCGACGCCGAACCCGGTCCGCGACCGCTACCAGTACTGGACCTGCGCGGACATCCGCGCTCTGCAGGCAGCGCTGCCGGGCCTGGAACCGCTGACCGGCGAAGGGCTGCGCGCCTACGCCCACGCCCTGTACGAGCAGGCGCGAGCCGATTCCCGCGCCGCCAGCACCCACACCCTCGCTCCTGCTACCGGAGGTTGATCACCGTTGACCAGTTACGCCACCCCCGTCACCACTGCGGCCGGTGCAGCCGAAAAGGCTGTGCGGCAGCGGATCACCACGCTATCGCGGTCGCTACGACAGGTCACCTCGGTCGCGCACCTGCAAAAGCCGCGATTCGTCGATTACGACAGCATCCGTGATGCTGCCGGTGCGGTGCACGGCCGCAAGAAGGTGATCCTCATGTCCGGCGGCTGCTCCATCCCGACGTGCACGATGTGCCCGTTCACCAACTACAACAATCACGGGCACGGCGCGAATGCCGAAGGGCTGCGGACGCAGGTCGCGACCATGTTGGCGCGCACCGACACCGAGCCGGACTACACCACGCTGGCGCTCTACAACGACGGCAACTTCTTCGCCCCCAGGGAAGTGCTGGTCGACGTGCAGCTCGACATCGCCCGCCAGGTCGCGGCCACCGGCGTGCGGCGGCTGGTAGTGGAGTCGCTGCCGGGCTTCCTCACCGCCGCGACCTTGTCCCCGTTCGTCGAAGCGCTCGGTGATGTCCAACTCGAAGTCGGCATCGGGGTGCAATCAGCGCACCGGCTGGTGCGTGAAACCCTGGTCAACACCCGAATCACCCAGCGCCAGTTCGAATCCGCGCTCACCGTCCTCTCCGACCTCGGGGTGCTGGCGAAGATCTATCTGATGATCAAGCCGCCTTTTCTGACCGATGCCGAGGCGGTGACCGATGTCGTGGATTCCACCGCCTACGTCGCCGATCTCGGGGTCGGGCAGGTGACGTTGTGCCCGACGCGGCTGGCGCCGAACACTGTGGCGTGGTGGCTGCATCAGCACGGCCACTACGCCGCGCCGAACCTGTGGACGGTCGTCGACGCGGTACGCGGCGCGCACGACAAGGCGTCGGTGCGGGTGGCCTGTATCAACATGCGCGGCAGCGACTTCGAGTCGCTGTACCCCGATTCGTGTCCGGCCTGCGCGGACGACATCGTGGCCGGATTGGTCGCCTACAGCATCAGCGGCGACCTCACCGAGCTGCCGACCGGCTGCGGGTGCCGCCCACCGCTGGAATCGGTCGCGCTCGACGAGCAGACCATCCTCGCGCGCACACGCAGCATCCTCGATCTGTGCGAGGGCCTCGCATGAGTGCCCCGCCCATCCTCACCGGCGTGGTGCCGCACGAGCTGCCGAAATTCCTCGCGCAGCAGCACCACCGCCAGCAGGGCCGACCGTATGCCTTGTCCGGAATGTCGGCCGAGGACCCGCCGACCGTGTTCTGCATCGGCCCGCACGCGGTCGCAGAGCTGTTCGCCCAGGAACACACCGCGCTGGCGGTCCACAACACCTCCACCGTGCATGCCCTGTTCCAGCGCGCGGTGTTCACCTTGGGCGGGCGCGAGCACGCCGCCGCCCGCACCTTCCTGGCCGGCGGACTCCGGTACGAGGTGATGACCGCCTACCTGCCCGCGGTCGCGGTCACCGCCCGTCGGCACGTCGCCGTGTGGGAAGCACAGCCGGTGGTGCGGCTGTATGAGGCCGCGCGCACGTTCACCATGGACGTCTGTGTGTCGGCGATCCTGGGCCTGCATGCCGCCGATCCGGCGGCCCTGCTGGTCCCCGACCTGTTCGACCGTTTCGTCGCGGGCACTGAGGTTCCCGCCGACGCGCCGAGCGCTGATCCGATCTACACCGATGCGCTACGCGCTGCCGATGAGTTGCGAACAGTTCTGCGGGCGTGCGTGTTTCGCTCCTCGCTGGCCGAATCGCCGTCGGTGGTGTCGAAGCTGGTGTGCGCGGGCCGCGTGCCCGGCGGAGAAGTGGTCGATCATCTGCTCGCGCTGCTGATCGCCGCCCGGGAGACCACAGCCAGCCTGCTGACCTGGCTGCTGATCGAATGCGCGCTCGATCCCCACCTCACTGCCACCCTGACCGCAGACGCCCGAACCCTGCTCGCGGATCCGGCCTTGGCCGCGCACCGTGGTGCCGCACCGGGCCTGCGGGCGGTGCTCACCGAGTGCCTGCGCCTGCACGCCCCCAACACCACCGCCACCCGGGTGGCCACCCGCGATGTGCAGGTCGGGGGCTACACGATCCCGGTCGGCTGGCACGTCGCCTACAGCGCCCCGGCCACCGGGCTACTGCCCGAACTGTACGAGCACCCGGAACTCTTTGCTGCCCACCGCTTCACCGATCTGAATGGGCCGCGTCGCGCGGCCGGGCTGCTGGCTTTCGGCCGCGGCGCGCACTCGTGCGCTGGCCGCGGTTTCGCCGAAGCGATCACGCTGCTCGCCGCGGCGGCGGTACTGGCCGCCCACCGCATCGACCTTCTCACCACCGGGCGGCCCGCCATCGCGCGCTACCAGCCGGTGCGCACACCCGCCGGGCCCGTCCACGCCCGCATTCACCGACAGGTCCACTCATGAACACTTTCGACATCCTCGAACAGCTCGCGCGCTACGAGGTCGGCACCTCCCGACGGCTGCACCTGATCGCCAGCGAGAACCCGCTCGACTCCGACACCCGGGTGCCCTACATGCTGCCCGGCACCATGGCCCGCTACGCCTTCGGCGAACCCGGGCAACACAATTGGGCCTGGCCGGGCCGTGAAACCATCATCGACCTCGAAGCCGAGACTGCGGCCGCGCTCGGCGCGCTGCTCGGTACCCAGCACGTCAACCTGCGGCCCATCTCGGGGCTCTCGGCAATGACCATCGCCTTGTCCGCGCTGGCCGAACACGCCGGAGACAAGGCCACGGTGCTCAGCCTCGCCGAATCCGACGGCGGCCACGGCAGCACCCGGTTCGTGGCGCAGCGCTTCGGCCTGGACTGGCAGCGACTGCCCGTCGAACCCGCCACAGGTGCGATCGACCTGGACGCGCTGGCCCGGCAGGCGCGCGCCACCGGCCTGCTGGTGCTGTATCTGGACGCGTTCATGGCCCGATTCCCCTTCGACCTCACCGGGATTCGCGCGGCGGTCGGCGACTCGGCGCTCATCCACTACGACGGCTCGCACCCGCTCGGGCTGATAGCGGGCGATCAGTTCCAGAACCCCCTCGCCGACGGCGCGGACAGCCTCGGTGGCAGCGTGCACAAGACCTGGCCCGGACCGGTCGGCAAAGGCATCGTCGCGACGAACGATCCCGCGCTCGCGGCCCGCTTCGATACCCACGCCGCAGGGTGGGTGTCGCACCATCACCCGGCCGACCTCGCGGCGCTGGCACTGTCGACGGCCTGGATGCAACAACACGCCCGCGACTACGCCGCCGCGGTCATCGCCAACGCCGCCCACCTCGCTACCGAGCTGGCCGTCGGCGGGCTGCCGGTGTGCGCCGACGAGCGCGGCGCCACCGCCTCCCACCAGATCTGGGTGGATATCGCGCCGATCTGCCCCGCTGCTGTGGCCGCCCAGCGGCTCTACGACGCGGGAATCGTCGTCAACGCCATCGACATCCCGGGCCTGTCCGAGCCGGGCCTGCGCTTGGGCGTGCAGGAACTGACCCGCTGGGGACTCGACCGCGACGCAACGACCGTGCTGGCCGCAGTCCTGGCCAAGCTGCTCGCCCAAGGTGTTTCGGCGTCGGCCGTCGCCGCGGAGGTGCAGGCCCTGCGCGAGCAATTGACCTCGCCGGAGGACCGGCAGGGCACCGACGAACTCGCGGGCTTCCTGCGCGCGTCCGACCGACAGGAAGTGGGCGTGGCATGAGCACCAATCTGCCCCTTCCGGGCTTCCCGCCGTTCCCGTTGTCCACCAAGGGATTCGCGTGGCGAGAGGACTGCCGCCACTTCGTCGGCGGGATGCCGTGCCGCCACTGGCGCGCCTGCCCCGGCTGCTCGCACTACAGCCCGGTCACCCACCGGGTACTGATCGTGATGCTCAAGCGGATGGGCGACATGCTCATCGCCTCACCCCTGCCCACCCGGATCAAGGCCGACCACCCCGGGGCGCATATCACCTGGCTCGTCGGCGCGGAATCCGCGCCGATCGTGGACATGATTCCCGACGTAGACCGGACCCTGGTCTGGGACTGGCAGGCACCGCACATCCTGGCCGCCGAGTCCTTCGACGCGATCTACAGCTTCGAACGCGACCCCGCCGCCGCCGGACTCGTCCCGCGGCTGAACGCCACCCACCGGGCGGGCTTGGCCTACGGCGGCCCGCATTCCACGCTGTACCCGATCGGCGAGCCCGCGCGGCACTTCTTCGCCATGAACACCTGGAACGCCTTCCGGACCGGCGGAAACTCCAAGACCTGGACCGAGCTGTACTTCGAGGTCGCGGGCTACACCTACACCGGGGAGCCCTACCAGCTGCGGGTGCCCGACGAGGCCCGCGCCGCGGTCGCTTCCCGGCTCGGGCAGCGCAGCGACTGGGTGTGCCTGAACGTGGGCGGCTCCCGCGCCACCAAGATCTGGCCCGCCGGGCACTGGAGTGCCCTGGGCCGCCGCCTGCTCGACGACGGATATGGCCTGGTCATCACCGGCGGCCCTGACGACGCCCGGACCTGTCACCAGCTGCTGCGCGACCTCGCACCCGCCGCCCCCGACCGGGTGCGTCACGATCCGATGCCCCTGGCCGAATTCGCGGCGGTCCCCGAATACTGCGCGGCCATGGTGACCGGCGACAGCCTCGGCTTTCACCTCGCGCTCGCCCATGACACCCCGGTCGTGACGCTGTTCGGGCCCAGCAACCCCGCCGAGGTGATCCCCAAACACGCCGACAACGTCATCGCCCCGCGGGCCCGACTCGAGTGCGCGCCGTGCGCGCATCAGGTCACCTGCGGCGGCGCCGGAGGCTGCATGGGCACCATCGCCGTGGCCGACGTGCACGCCGCCGTCCGCTCCTGCACCCGCCAGCGCCCCGCCGCACTGAGGAAGGTCTGACCGATGGGATACGTGCTTGGGCTCGGCGGCCCCTACCACCACGACGCGGCAGCCTGCCTCGTCGGCGACGGCCGCGTGCTCGCCTTCGCCGAAGAAGAACGGTTCTCCCGGATCAAGCACCACCGCGATTCCCGCAGCGCGGCGCAGTCCGCGGCCTGGTGCCTGCGCCAGTCGGGTATCGGCTGGGCCGATATCGACGACGTGGCGGTGGCGTGGAATCCCTACTGGCCCAACTATTGTGACCGCATCGGTGACGCTGAGCTGATCGCCGAACTCCTCGGCCCGGATGCTCGCGCGGCCGGTGCGCCGCGACGGCTGACCGTGATCGGCCACCACCTCGCGCACGCCGCGTCGGCGTTCTACCCGGCCGGGGTCACCGAGGCGGCCGTGCTCGTGGTCGACGGCTCCGGAGACGGCGTGTCCACCAGCATCCACCACGGCAGCCCCGTCGGACTGCGCACGGTGCGCGAACTGCCCTACACCCAGTCACTGGGCTGGATGTATCAGAACGCGACCACCCATGTCGGACTCGGTGATTGGACCAACGCCGGGAAACTCATGGGGCTGGCCGCCTACGGCCAACCCCGCATCGAACTGCCGTTCCTGCACCTCACCGACGACGGCTATCACCTCGATCTCACCCGCTACGGCCTGCCGCCCTTCCTCGGCGCCGACGCCACCAGCCGCTACACCGACTTCAGCTACTACCGGGACCTGAAACTCGCCTACGCCAAGGCATTCACCGACGCTGGAGTCCCCGCCCAACCACCCGGCGGGCATCACCCCGACCGTATGGCGGTCGACCTGGCCACCTCGGTGCAAGCGGCATTGCAGCAGGCCATGCTCGCCCTCGCCACCAACGCGCTGACGCTCACAGGCACAGCGACACTGTGCGTGGCCGGCGGTGTCGCGCTCAACTGCACCAGCAACGGAATCCTGGCCCGCACACCGGCAATCGCGGACCTGTTCGTCCAGCCCGCCGCCAGCGACGCCGGATGCGCGCTCGGGGCCGCGCTCGAATGCGCGCGCCGCCGAGGCGATTTCACCGTGCCCGGCCCCCGCCAGGCACACACGCTGCTCGGCCCCGAGTACTCCCACGCCGCGATCGAGACCGCACTTGCCGCAGCGGGAGCCCGCTACAGCACGCCCGACGATATCGCCGCCGCCGCCGCGCACCGAATCGCGGCAGGGCAGGTGGTCGGCTGGTTTCAAGGCCGCGCCGAAGCGGGCCCACGCGCCCTGGGAGCCCGCAGCATCCTGGCCGACCCACGCAGCACCACACTGCGGGACCACGTCAACCGCGACGTGAAACGCCGCGAGATGTGGCGGCCGCTGGCCCCGTCCATGCTCGACCTGACATCATGGACCACCACCCCACACGGCCCGGCCGAAGCCATGATCGTCGCCCACCACGCCACCGACACTGCCCACGAGCAGATCCCCGGCGTCGTGCACGTCGACGGCACCCTGCGGCCCCAGCGGGTCGATCCGCAGATCCAACCCACCTACGCGCGGCTGCTGCGCGAAATCCAGGCCGAGACCGGGCACGCCGTCGTACTGAACACCTCGTTCAACGGGCCCGGCGAACCGATCGTCGCCACCCCGGCCGACGCACTGGCCAGCGGCGCGCGGCTGGGACTGGATGCCCTCGCGATCGGCGACTACCTCGTCGACCTGACCGCCTCGAATACCACCCGGTAGCCCCTTCCCCCGCTTCTTCGACGAAGGATGATGAGCACTGTGACCTCCACCGACACGACCACCGTGACCGGCCGGATCCGCGACCGCCACGGCGACACCGTGTGCATCGGCACCGGCTGCGACATCGCCGAGGACGTAGATTTCATCCTCGACCCCGGCGCCACCATCACCCTCGGCGACCGCGTCAGCATTCGCCGCGGCACCACGTTGCAAGCCAACACCGGCGGCCGAATCGAGATCGGCGACGACGTAGCCATCGGCGAGAACGTCGTCGTGTCGGCTATGAACCGCATCAGCATCGGCCCCGGCGCGGGCATCTCCAACATGGTCGACATCCATGATCACAACCACCTCCCCCGCACCGGCTCGATCCCCGCGACCCCGATCACTCCGTGGGCCAGTGGATTCGAGGTCGCACCCATCACCATCGGCGCCGGAGCCATCCTCTCGGCCCGCGTCAGCGTCACCGCCGGGGTCACCATCGGCCAGAACGCGCGCATCGGCGCGAACGCCGTCGTCAACGCGTCCGTGCCACCGAACTCGACCACCGTCGGAACGCCGGCCCGCGTCACCGACCGCACCCCGGGGGTCCTCGACCCCACCCAGCCACGCCCGCAGCTGCGGGTCGGCTGGTTCGGCACGAGCCTGATGGAACACTACGAAGCCCACAACCCGCGCCTGAGCACCCAGGCCGATCTCCCCGCCGTCGGCGATGCCGTCGAGGTCACCGAGTGGCGCAACCGCGGCTACGTCCACGGGCTGCTCACCACCTGGCGCGTGCGCTACCCCTGGATCACCTTCACCTCCGACAACCGCGGGGAGGGCGGCGCGACCAGCCGCGACATCCTCGCCACCATCCGCGCCGCCACCCAGGACCCGCAGCAGCGATGGGATCTCGCCGTGCTCGGCGCCGGAATCAACGATGTCTGGAGGATCCACCAACAGCGGCTGGCCGAAGCCGTCGAGATCGACGAGTTCGACACCAATCTCCGTGCGGCGCTCGAGATCCTGACCACCCGGGCCCGCCGGGTCCTGGTCATCGGAGAGCCGCCCATCGGCTGGGAACCGAGCATCACCGTCGCGTCCGCGAACGCCGATATCGGCGCCTACAACCATCGTGCGCGGCGCACCGCCGAAGATTACGGCGCGCACTTCGTCGATGTCTGGAAGGACATCATGTTCGCGGCCACCTGCTTGGGCTGGTCCCCCGCCGACCCGTCACGACCGGCCATCGCAACGCCCAGCATCTGGAGCGACGGCGTCCACCTGTCCGAGCACGGCGACGAAGTGCTGCGCGCCCTCGTCGACCGCCACGTCAGCGAGCATCGGATCATCGACGGATTGCTCACCGCCGACCGGCTTCCTCGCGCAGTCGCCGCCGAGCTGTACCGAGCGTGAGGTCCCTGCTGCCGACCCGAGGTGAAGGCACGCCCCGGGTCATCTTCTGCGACTGGCACGGCGTGCTATGCCGAAAACCTTACTGGCACAGCATTGTCGACGATCCTGCCCATCCGCACCAGCAGATCCTCAGCCGCCACCTCGACACACTCTTCACCGACGGCAACGCCGAAGGCTGCGAATGGATGTGCGGGGTGCGCAGCTCCCGCACGATCGTCACCGAGCTCGCGGCTCGCCACAGCATCCTCGATGTCGAGCTGCTGCTGACGCTGCTCGCCGAGGACATCGCACGTATGCCGGTCTCGTCCGAGCTGCTGGAGGCCCTGGTCCACCACGCCCGCGCGGGCGTGGTGGTCGTGCTGGCCACCGACAATATCGACGTGTTCGCCAGCACCGCTCGCGCCCCCGCCCGCAAGCTGGCGGGGCGAGCTCGCGCGGTTCCCACGCTCGCGTCGGCTGCGGCCATGTTCGACGACGTACTCAGCTCGAGTGATCTGGGCGTGCTGAAATCGAAAGACCCCCAACGGTTCTTCGGACCGTGGCTGGAGCAGAACGGGCTGAGCTTCGCCGATGCGCTGCTGATCGACGACCGCGCCGACAACTGCGCAGCGTTCCAGGCGCATGCTGGTGCGACGGTGCATTGGCCGCCGCACCCGATTCCTGCGTTCACCGATGCCCGCGCAACGACTACGAGGAGCAGCTGAGGCTTCGAAAATCATCATCCGCAACTCAGGCGGCGAGATCCTGCTGTTCCTGCGCGACGACAAGCCCGAGATCCCATGCCCTGCGACTCACGGTCTTCACCTCGGGTGACTCGCACGTGGGTAGTTTTCCATTCCTGCTGACCACAATTCCGACGATGGGACATCACATGCGGGACCTGTCCAAGCTGATCAAGGCATACGACATTCGCGGGCTGGTCGGTGAGGAGATAGACGCCGAATTCGTGCGCGATGTCGGCGCAGGCTTCGCACGACTGGTCGGAACCTCGGTCGCGATCGTGCACGACATGCGGCCATCGTCGGAACCGTTCGCGATGGCCTTCGCCGATGGCGTCACCAGCCAAGGCCAGGACGTGATCTACTGCGGCCTCGGCTCAACCGACCTGGTCTACTACGCGGCCGGGCATCTGGACGTGGCCGGTGCTGTCATCACGGCCAGCCATAATCCGGCCCGCTACAACGGAATCAAGCTGTGCAAGCCAGGCGCGGCACCCGTCGGCCAAGACACCGGGCTCGCCGAGATCCGCACGACCCTCGAGACTGGCATCCCGCCCTTCATCGGCACGCTAGGCACGATCACCCGCCGTGACCTGGCCCCCGAATACGCAACCTATCTGCGTGAACTGGTGGACCTGTCCGGAATCAGGCCGCTGCGCGTTGCTGTGGACGCTGCCAACGGCATGGGCGGCTACATGGCGCAGCGTGTCTTCGACGGGCTGCCGCTCGAGATCGTGCCGATGTACTTCGAGCTCGACGGCACATTCCCCAACCATGAGGCGAACCCCCTCGATCCCGCGAATCTTGTTGACCTGCAACGCAAGGTCCGTGAGGCCGGCGCGGATATCGGCCTGGCGTTCGACGGGGACGCGGACCGCTGTTTCGTCGTGGACGAAAACGGCGACCCAGTGCCACCGTCGGCGATCGTCGCCCTGATCGCAACGCGCGAACTCGCCAAGTCGCCGGGCGCGGCGATCGTCTACAACGCGATCACCTCCCGCGCGGTGCCGGAGATCATCACCGAGCACGGCGGCACGCCCGCGCGTACGCGGGTGGGCCACACCTTCATGAAATCGCTTATGGTCGAACAGGATGCGGTGTTCGGCGGCGAGCACTCAGGGCACTACTACTTCCGCGACTTCTGGCGGGCCGATACCGGGATGCTGGCCGCTATGCACGTCCTCGCCGCGCTCGGCACAGCCGACCGACCGCTGTCGGCACTGGTGGCCGACTACAGCCGCTACGTGGCCAGCGGCGAAATCAACTCCGAAGTGGCCGACGCCGCCGAAACCCTGGCCGCGATCGAAAAGCACTTCCAGGGCGCGGAAACCGATCGGCTCGACGGCCTGACAGTGCAACTCGACGGTGGGGCCTGGTTCAACCTGCGGCCATCCAACACAGAACCGCTGTTGCGGCTGAACGTGGAAGCCCCAGATGTCGAGACCATGGCCCGAATTCGGGATGACGTGCTGGCGCTGGTCCGAAGCTGACCAATCAGGCCCGGCGTGGTCTGTGGCCGACTGCGTGTGTCGGACCACCGGCCTGTTGTTTTCAATCAGGAGACATGCCGTGAAGTGGACCATCCGCAGGGCGCTACCCGGCGACGGGCTTCGCCTCCGTGCGCTCCGCCTCAAGGCGCTGAGCGACGTGCCGGAAGCCTTCCTAGAAACCTATGATCAGGCCGCCGGTCTCAACGCTGCCGAGTGGGAATCGCGCATAGAACACTACCGACGGCCAGGGCATCAACTCCTTGTCGTGGGAGAGGCTGACGCAACCTGGTCCGGCATGGCAGGGGCCTTCGTGGACTGCGAGCGCGACCGCACGGACCTCACGATTCCGGTTCGCCCGTCGAAGGTCGATCTCGAGCACGCCCGGCTTGTACCGGGCACTCACGCGAGCGGCCGCGACCCGGGACGACTGGTGTGTTTCGGCTTGCGCCCCTTGGACTTCGGCATGCGAATCGACCCCCATCGAATCCCGGGCAGCGGACACGCCGCCCTGAAACACTCAGTGTGACAGCAGGTTCCGACAGAATCGGCCGATCTCGCCTTCCCGCCCGACGTCCACCACCCGCCCCCCATGACGCAGCTCCCTGCTCAGATTCAACGCTGTCCCCATCGACGGTATCCAGTCACGGGTATCCGCATGGGCACGACCGAGTGGATGCGAGAGATTCGGCGGGATGCGGCCCAGCCCGAAAACGCAGTGGGCTGGGCCGGTTTCGATTAACGAATCGTGTTCAGTGCCATACCGATACCGCCGCCCCATGACCGTCCCCTGTCTCACCGATGCGCGAGAGCCGCTGCCCCGCAACGCGAAATCCGGTCGTCCGAGGGTAGGCCGCGGCACCGACACGCCACGCGCCACGCCGATCTGGACCCGGGTTGAAAAAAACTTGGGAGGAGGGTGGAGATTCCGGGGATCCCGGACGTTCTTGTACATGGGACCGAACCATTTCGGTCCCGGGTGCCCGACTCTCACCCTGGTCGGCCCCGCGGCCCGGACAGGCCGCGCCTGTGGTCAGGTGCGGGCCGTACCGGAACCGTAGCGAGTTGGAGGTAGACATCGCGATGATGATCTTTGATCACCACCGGTGTGCAACCAGTAGGGCGAACCCTGTGCGTAAGGGCCGCCCCTGATGAGCCGCAGCGAAGAGAACGCGGCGTTTGTCCAGGAGAACCTTTCCAGGATCGCCCGGCGCGCGCTCTATCTCTGCGGTGATTTCCATGTGGCCGAAGATCTGGCTCAGGAAGCATTCGAACGGGTGCTGAAAAGCCAGGTGAAAAGCCAGTCCGCGCTGTCCGTACCGTTGTTGTACACGGCGCTCGAATGGTCCTGGAAGGATCATTTGAGGAGGAAGTACCGGCGTAAGGAGAATATCGTCAGTCAGATCGACGATGCTCCCGACCCGGAAGTGGCGTCTATCGACGTACCGTTGCACGAAGCGATCGACGAACTCCCGGAAACGATGCGCTCGATTGTCCTCATGCACTACTACGACGACATGAAACCGGCGGAGATCGCCCAGGAAATGGGGATCCGCGCGGATCAGGTCAGCAGGCATTTGAATCGTGCCCGGAAAAAGCTGGAGAAGAGGCTGAGCTGACGCTCCCTGCGCCTTGAGCGACGGCCGATACCCCGGGCCAATAATAATCGGTAGGAAGGGAACCGTGGACGTTGAAAAGCGCCTCACCGCGGACGCCCGTGTAATCGACACGCAGATGGCGAAGATGGATCTCGGTCGTCTGTTCAATCGAATCATGGCAACCGCGGACGCTCTCGACAACTCCAGTGACCCGACCTCCAAATAGGGAACGAGCGCGGCCGGTTCGCAACCGGCCGCGCCCCGTCCCGGGGCCGGTGCAGATCGACCCCAGGAGGCGATCATATTTGGGGCGAGAACAGGCCGTTAGGCCGAGGAAACAGAAAGGCCAGTAGAAGCTGGGTGGCCGGGAGTGTACGCACCGCACTCGATCACCACGCGAACAACTGAATAGCCGACTCGAAGCGGAACCGAAACAGGGTGTTTCTTCGGGGTACCAGAGGGGTGTCCCCGAACGCGCGGAATACATGGCCACGCACTGACTCGGCAGGCGAGGGAAAAGGTCTGACTGAATCAGCGCGAGGCCCCGAACCCAACAGGAAAGGTGTCACGATGACAAAGAACCGTATCGCCCGGCGAAGCCGACTCTGCGGGATCATTGAGCTGTGCTGACAGCTGGTTCTCGCACCCGGAAGCGCGCGCCTTCTTGGGAACCCTTGCGAGACTGAGTTGTTCCCGTAACTCGCGGCTGAGCGATACCCGGAAGTAGCCGTCTTCCGGGCATCCCGGCGAGTAAGAAAGGCGGGCACCGTAACCGGTGCCCGCCTTTTCTTGTCTAGATAGCTCCGATTTCTCGGAGCTTGATCACCACATTGAAGATGAGCAGGGTGACCCCGCCCGCCCCGGTTCCACTGAGCCATATCAGTTTCAGAACCTTGTATGCGTCGGCACGGTGCGCGGCATCCGAACACGAAATTGCCACGTGAGCGGAATACGCGACCAGCGCACCGACGAACACCACGTACCCGACGACGAACCAGAACAGCATTCCCGAACCTTTCGATATCGACCGACATTCATAGAGACGTCAGCCGGATATCGAATCTCCACCCCCGCGTGAATTCCTCAGCGCTGTTCAGTGCCATTGGATGTCGAGCACGTTGACCTCGAGGAAGTGCACGCCCACCGTGACGGGTGCTCGACAGCACCCGCCGACTTCGCGGCCGCGCCGTTCACGCTGCCGTCCACGCCGCTACGAGCTCCGCCGGCGCAGGCTCGCAGGCGAGCTTCGGCCCGTCCTCCTCGCCGTAGTGGGCCGCTGTCGTGCACCGGCTGTACGGGCCGTTTCTGGCCATCAGCTTGCCCATCATGCGGTCGGCCACATCCCACCAGGCCAACATGCCTTCCGGCGTGCCTGACAGGTCCCGCCACCGCTGATACAGCGGGTTCGAGCCGCTCCATGGCCTCTGGATGCTGGACCCACTCCGGGCACCACCGCCAGCCGTCTCGTCGATTCCGTCCACGTCGCGCCAATACACGTAGGCCAGATAGTTTTCGACCCAGTCGGCGAGGTGGTCGAACATCGGTGGCGCCGGACTCGCTGCCTCCGCCGCCAGCCGCTCGAGCTGCGCTTGCGCGGCCCGCTCCGATCGTTCCTCGATCGCGCGTTTGAGCTCGGGATCGGCGTCCAGCGCCGCCGCGAGCTTCTCGCCCGCGGTCTTGGCCAGCAGTGCTTTGAGCTGGCGGGCTACCTCAGCGTCGATCTGCTGATCGTCCATCTCAGCGGCCCTTGTCGTGCGTCCGGTTCGGCGCGTTCATCGGCGGCACCGGCGATCCCGGCGTCGTCGCGTTCGACGGCTGCACCGGCGAAGTCGGATCGGTGCCGAACGCGCGATTGGTGACCTTCCACGCCCGCGCGGCCGCCGGATCCATCCCCGCCCCCGCACCACGTTGCGCGCCCGTGTCGGACAACATGTCATCCACGGTCGTAACCCGCCGTTGTTCTGGTCGAGGTCGAGCAAGTCGGCATCCTGCGCGCCGACCGCCTTGCGCATCGCCCAAATCGTCAACGCCACCGGCTTGCGCGCATCGTCGTAGCGCAGGCCCGCCAGCACATCGGCGAGGTTGTGCGGATCCGCGCCCGCCGCCACCAGTCCGCGGAATGTCGTCTCCGCGCCCTGACGCCAACCGGGCTTGGAGAACACCCAGCCGGGAATCCGGTCACCCACAAGCTCTTTGAGTGTCGGTGCCTTCGGTGTCGCCGAGCGGCCCCCGTCCTTGCCCGCCTTGCTCTGACCCGAACGGCCCCGCGCCGGGTCGCTGCCGGTGCTGGCGCTGGCTGCCTGCTGGGTGGCCTGCTGATCGGCCTGTGTCGCGGTGTAGGCGCGCCACATCCCGATCAGGTCATCGGGATCCTGCGCCGCCGTCCCCTCGGGCACCTGGCCCACGACCTCCATGGCTTCGGCCCAGCGGCGCGCTTCGTGGGTTTCATAGTCGCGCACGGATCAGTCACCGGATCCCGCAGCGCGGCAACCCCGATCTCATGCAGATCCGCCATATCCTCACCCGACACCACGCCACCAGCGGCCACCGCTCACACCTCCCTGCCAGATCCCCTCAGGATCGCAGGTCATACCGACAAGTACGGAAGCACGCAGATTGGCGGCAGCACAAGCGCTTTCCGCTGCCGCTAACCACCCTCGAGCGACCGTACGGCTTCCGCCGACGTGGGTGGATAGTTAATCTTGCTACGTACGTCTCATGAGGGAACGTATGTCTCGATGGGTCGGACAAAGTTGCCGCATGATGCGGCGAGAGGCGGGCGTCGGTGGTGCTTCGGATGTGGTTGGGATGACCCGTGACCGCAGATCCCTGGCTGACAGGATCGACGCGCTATTCGCAGAGCGCTGGCCCGAGGGCAGCCGCGCGGCGACTGTGGAGGTAGCGGCCTTCGTTTCTCAGGCGACAGGCCGGGACATCGACCGGCAGTACATCTATCGGATCCGCGCCGGGAAGGTCCGCAAGGTCGACGGCCGGGTCCTCGAGGCCATCGCAGCGTTCTTCGGTAAGCCGCTGGGATATTTCTCGGCCAACACCGATGACGAGGTCGCTGCGGTGCTGCGCGAGTCACGGCTGCAATTGGCTGGTCTACGTGCGACGAGCGATCTGACCCCTGCCGCACACGCAGAGCTGCGAGAGCTGATGGACATTGCGCGCCAGGTACTCGATGACGAGGTGGGACCGGAGCGATAGATGCATTCGCACTGGGGCCGGATGAACGACATCGCGGCGCGGATCGTCGGCGAGCCATACACAATGTCAGGCCTGGTGGATCGGGCCGGGCAACTGCTGGGCATGCGGTTGATCGTGCTGCCTCGGGTGCGGCGGGGGACACCGCTGACCGGGATGGTGGTACGCGACGGTGACTGCGGGGTGATCCTGGTTCCCGACGACGCGACCGAGGAATTTCAGATCCATATCGTGGCGCACGAATTATGGCACTTGCTGCAAGGGCACAACTGCACACAGAAGAAGCTGCTCGGCTACCGGGCAACGGTGAAAGCGCGGTTGCGGGAAGCCAATTGCGAGCGCTTCGCCCGTAAGGTGGGGCTGGAAATCAGGCGTCAGCAGGCCCATGAGTCCGCGCCGATGCCCTCAGCCGCGCGGGACTTGGCCGAGGCATTCGGCATGCACGGTTGATGGTCGGGGAGTTGTCCGTACAGGGGAGTGGAGAACGGGGATCGCATAACAGGTGGGCGCGACGATCGAGGGGGCTTGCTGGCTTGCGTTCTTGGCCGGGGTGGTTCTGTTCGGGCGGGGTATGTGGCACGGGGTGCGGACCCAGCAACTGCTAGGGGTCGGGATCGCCTTCTACGCGCTGGCTCTGCGTTTCTATGCGCGCCTGGGGGTCTCGGGTGCGCGGGCACCGCTGACCACCGATGAACGGGTGTGGTCAGTGAGCTTGTCAGTGGCAGCCGGCACCTCGATGCTCGCGCTGCTGCTGCTCATCGCACGAAAGAAAGACGGTACGGCCCCGGGGACCAACCGACCGCAAACGCTGTGGTTGTGCGGCTCGGCGATCGTGAGCGCGATCGCGCTTCGCGTGGTCATGTGGCTGCCAGGACCGACGTTGGCGCCCAGCACCGACTTCCTCAACGCCTACGGCTCAGATCTGCGCGTCGTGGTCTATGAACTGATCTTCGCCGCCTGGCTGGGATTGCCCCTGGGAGCACTGGGGGTATTCGTGTGGCGCTACCAGCGCGGGGTAGCGCGCTGGTACATCTTCGCCGGATGCATGGCCGGTGTCGGCTGGGCGATATGGAAAATCGCCGGGACCGCGGTCCGCTACGTCACCGGCGAGGCCATCCCGCTCGAGTCGCCAGTCAGTGTCGCCGTCGGGCTGGCGTCGCTGGTGCTGATCAACGGCGGACTGATCGGCGGGCAGATCGGTACGGCGGTGCGGCGAGCCCGCGAAACCCGGGAATACATGCTGGCTCGCCGCGCCGACGACGAACGTCACGCCACCCCGGCACCGGATTCCACGGATTCGCCTGCGGCGTAGGAATTCTGGATCTGACGCTTGTAGACCTTGCCGCTGTCGTCACGAGGAAGCGCCTCGACGATGCGGATATGGGCGGGGACCTTGTAATTCGCCAGCTGTGAGGCCAGCGCGTCACGCACCGCCGCCTCGGTCAAATCTGCGCCGGGGCGCGGCTGAATGTGCGCGGCAACGACTTCACCGAGGTCACCGGTGTCGGGGATACCGAATACCGCGACGTCCTCGACACCGTCGAGGGCGATGATGGCGTTTTCGATCTCGGCGGGATAGATGTTGACCCCGCCCCGGATCACCACTTCGGCGTCACGGCCTGTCAGGAACAAGTAACCATCGCTGTCGAGATAGCCCAGGTCCCCGACCCACAACATGCCCGGCACCGGCGAGGACGGCGCACCGAGATTGAGGTATTCGAAACTCGGCCAGTAGTCCGCGCCCCGCACATAGACGCGTCCGACTTCTCCCGCGGGCAGCGAGTTTCCGTGTTCGTCAGCGATTGTGACCGCTGACCCGTCGGCAGGGCGTCCGACACTGCCTGGATGGGCCAGCCATTCACTGGCACCGATCCAGGTAATCGTTCCGGCCTCACTGCACCCGTAGAACTCCCACAGCGCCTCACCGAACAATTCGATCGCGGCGCGCTTGAGCGCCGGAGGGCAGGGGGCGGCGGAGTGGATGACGTGAGTCAGGCTCGACAGGTCATAGCGGGCGCGCTCCTCGGCAGGCACGCTCAGCAGGCGCGAGACCATCGTAGGAACGATCTTGACCTGCTGAATGCGGTGAGTGTCCACATGCGCCAGGAACTTTCGTGCGTCCCACTTGGGCATGATCACGATGTCGGCACCCATACGCAGCCCCAACACGGCAAGCGCGTTCGGGCTGGTGTGATACAGCGGCCCCGCAACCAGCATCGGCACGCCGGGGGCCAGACCCATACGCTGCGCATTCGCGCCCGCGATGCTCAACAGCTGATGCGGGGTCATCGGTTCGCGCGCAATACCTTTGGGCTTGCCTGTGGTGCCTGAGGTGTAGATGACGCCCAGGCTGTCGGCGATCGCGCCTTCGATGTGCCCGACCGGTTCGGGGTGCGCGGCGATCAGCGCCTCGACCAGCTCGTAACGGCCGGTGGGCTCGGCCAGGCCCTGATCCCACCCACCTTCGGCGAGCAGTTCGGGCGACATGGCGATTTCGATGATCGGAGCGTCGTTGGCGGCGAGCTCGCGCGCAGCTGCGGCTACGGGCACGAATTCGGTGTGCGCGAAGATCATTCGCACGTCGGCGTCACGCAGGACATGCGCCACTTCAGGAGCGGTCCAGCGGGTGTTGATCGGCAACGGGTTGGCACCGGTAGAGGCGGCAGCCACCGAGATCTCGAGGAACTCGATGTCATTGCGGGCCATGATGACGCACTTGTCACCGCGGCCGATACCGGCGGCCAGAATCGCCGATCCGAGCCGGCCCGCGCGCGTGAGTGCGTCGGACTGGGAGCGTCGGCGGCTACCACAGGTCAAAGTGGGGGTGTTCGGCGAAGCTTCGGTCATGACGGCGAGTCTTCCATTTCCGAGATCATTTGTGAGCGCCGAATAGGTCACTCCGGCCCTGCTCAGCGCGGTCGAGCCCTATGTCGATCCATTCGCCCGTGGTTGGACGCATCCACCAATCGCTCGGGATGGCATGCCCTACCTGCGCCTTTGCTGCGCCAATGATCTTGGCCCGCACAGGATCTTGTGCTTTACTGCCATTGAAGATCAGAAATGATCGCGAAAGCAGGGGGTGTAGTGAGGCCGGGTCATCCGACAACAGCCAGTGCGGAGGGGATATTGGCGCGCTCGGATGATCAGCGCCACCCCCGGCCGCGCCACCACGGGGAAGGTGCTTCCCGCATCCGTGGTCACCGTGCGGCCAGGGGTGCGCAATTGCGTGAGCCGCGCTCAGCCGACGAAATCCCTTTCAGGAAAGGCGATTCCATGACCACTCACGAGCAATTGCCCACCCTCGTCGCGACTGTCCAACCAGATGCCGGGCACAGCGAGCTCTATGCATGGGCCGCCGCCCATGACCTGACCGGCCCGCAGTCCGGCACCGCCAGACGCGAGCTGCGCAAAATCGGCATCGACTACGACGCCCTGCGTCAAGCTGCCGCCCGCAAGCGCCTGGCCGAACTCACTGCCGCAGCCTCTGAAGGCGTGCCGTCGATCCATCTGGCCGCCGCCGGCGCGGCGGCCACCAACACCTACACCGTCCGCGACGGGCAAGGAGGCCTGCTCTGGCAAGGCACCTTTCACGACCGAGACCGCTACCACCGCAAGGGGGATCAGGTCAGCGCCGATACCTCCGCCGCCACCAAAGCCATCTTTCTCGCCTCCAAGGCCCGCCAGCTCGCCAAGACCGACCTTGCCCGCCTGCATCTGACCCTGACCAATCCGCGCGTGGACACTGCCGTTCTTGTGCGCGAGGCAACCGCCTGGCGATTGCTACTCGACATCGACATCGACATCGACGACGACCCGGCCGACCCGCCTGTCGTCACAAACGGGCATGAGTTCCCCACGTTCTATGACTGGAACGAAGCCGACCTCGCGGCCCTGATCCGATTCACCACCCTCGCCGACGACGGGGAGGATCAGCGGTGAATTCCGTCGTCATCGCACGTCCGGTCGGCCAGGCCGGGGCGCAGTGTCGGCGAACGCGGGCGGCCGCGCGTGCTCGCTCAGGCCGGGGCGCCCACGGGGCGCGTCCGCGCGCGCTCCCAGGCGCGAAAGACCTCATCGGCATCGATACCCAGCGCGGCCGCCAGCCGAGCAGCATCGCCGGCGTCGAGGGTCACTTGGCCCCGCTCGTGGCGGGTGATCTTCGACGTAGCCAACCCCACGGCCCTGCCGAGCACGGGTTGAGTGAGCAAAGCCAGGTGCCGTCAATCCGACAGATAGCGCGTCGCCGCGTCGGTGACGATCACCTCACCCACGCCAACCGGCGGCAACTGTTTCTGTTCCGCCTCACCGTTGATCGCGGCCAGCGCGCGCCGCAGTACGTCGATCTGCGGGCAGGCCTGGCCCAACTCCCAACGCCGCGGGGTGCCCTCGTCAGCGATCCCGGCCAGCCGGACCAGGTCACCGCGACTCATCCCGACCGGTTCGCGGGCGTCTCGGAACGCCGCCGGAACGAACCCGCGAATCACGCTGCGACTGATCGGCCGGATCCCGGCTGGCTGTTCATGAGCCGCAATTAAAAGCAGCAATTAAAAGCCGAAATTGGGGAGGGGGAAACATGACTCAGCAGCAGAACCCACAGTCAGGAACGCATTCCGAAGCCCTGGTGGGCGTGCTCGCCACCGTGATAATCGGGGTGCTCGTCCCCGGGGTGGCGGTGGCTGTCCTTGTCGCCGCGGCCGGCCTGCGCGGCTACGCCGCCGCCAAACACCGGCGCTGGTGGCTGTTCCTCACCCCTGAACGGCGGTGGTGGACATGGCTGGCCCTGGCGTGCATCGGCCTCATCGCGGCCGCGACCGTCTACGACCTGACCTTGCTGCGCACCGGCCGCACCGGCACCCTCATCCCTGTCGGCGTGGTCTCCCTGGCCGCCGGAATCGCCGCAGCCCCAGGGGTTTTCGTCTCTGCCCGCCGCCACCTGCGTCAACAGGTGCTCGAAGGCCGCACCAACGACGTTCTCGCCACCGCGCAGGTCGCCGACGCGATCCGCCGCGCCGACGACGAAATGACCGCCCGCTCGGTCGGGGTCACCCTGGCCGAAGACACCGTCGACCCGCGCGTCGTCGATCCCGCCTTGCGCCTGACCGCGCCGGTACCGGTCGAGGTCGGCGAGACGATCCGCTACGGCATCGGCGTACTCATCCCCGAAGACCGGCTCTCGGACTTCGAACGATCCGCGCCTTACACCGCCAAAGGCTGTGACCTGCTGCTCGTTCCCCGCAGAGCCGGGCAGATGCGCGCACTGATCATCGCCGGATCCGGCACCGGCAAAACCGAACTGATCGCCGGATTCCACGCCACCGCCAACCGCGCGGGCATGACCTCGGTCCTGATCGACCTCAAAGGCATGACCGCCGACGCGCACCGCTTCGCCACCGACGCCCGCGCCCAGCGCGAATACCTCGGAGCCGCCGCCGACGTACGCGTCGAACGCGGCGGATGGGACTTCTTCGACTGCGACCGCGACCAGCTGCTCGAACGGCTGATGTTCCTGGCACCCAAGACCGCCAGCACCGACTACTACACCCAACGGCTGCGCCGGGTGCTCGACATCGTCATCGACGGACGCGGCACCAAACCGCTCGTGCGCTCACTCGACGAGCTCACCGACCGGCTCGCCGACCCCGCCGCCCATGTCGGCGCGAAACTGGCCGGGCCGATCATCGCCACCGCCCGCAACGGCAACAGCGCGGCCGCCGAAGTCGCCCAGACCGTCGAGGCGATGTTCGCCCCGATCCGCCAGTACCTGCCCAAAACCGGGCAGGGCTGGACCTTCGCCAAACTCCCCTCCGGCTCAGCGACCATCGTTTCCCTGTCGCCCGTGCTGGCATCGGAGTTGCTGTTGGCCAACCTGATGCTGCGCGACCTGCGCGACTACCTGGTCGCGCGCGCCCGCACCGGGAACACCGAACCGCTGTCGGTCACCATCGACGAATTCCCGCAGATGGTCGAGGAAGGCGTCGACGCCGCCGAGGAGGCCGCCAAGATCCTCGAGACCGCCCGCGCCGCCGAAGTGGGGCTCATCCTGGCCGGTCAGACCATCGAAAGTTACTCACTCGACGCCCAGATGCAGCGGCGGCTACTCGGGGCCGGTGTCGCGATCTTCCTGGGCCGCTCGGCATTACCCGACACCGTGACCGAGGCCGCCGGAACGCGCTGGCAGCTCGAGGCCGCTGGAGACCCGTTCGGCTTCACGATCAATTCCGCTCGCGCGCAACAGACGTTCCAGGTCCCGCCGCAATACGTGCGCCGCCAGCACACCGGCATTTTCTGGGTCATTCACGAAGGCTCAGCGGCCCGGTTCCTGGCCCTGCAAACGACCTGACCGCATTCGAAGTGCAGCACGAAAATCACTGAGAGGGAACAGATTACGATGAACGTCCGAAAAGTCGCCATCGCGTCGGCAGCGATCACCACAACCGTGTGCGTGGGCGTGGCCCACGCCGACCCGGCCCCCTCCCCCTCGCCGCAGGCCCCCAAGACCTCCCCCTCGCCACAGGCCGCCGCCCCACAACAGCAACAGGTGGTACCCGCGCCCGTGCAGGTCCAGGAGTTGCCCGTCGCTGCGCCGCCGCGTCAGCGTCCCAAGCAGCAGGAACCCACGGTGACGATGACGCAGGACGACGGAGCCGACACCACCCAGGCCGTCGAGACCCCTGCGGCCCCCGTGATCGTCGACCCGCACTTGCTGCGTGTGGGCACCACCAAGCTCGAAGCCCCCGACTGGATTTCGGCCGATACCGTGCACGCCGCCCAGGGAGCCTCCGACGCCGCCGAATGGTGGGCAGCCTACCTGTTCGACCAGCTCGGCTACCCCAAGGACGCTGCTGATCACGCGGCCGCCGCCGCGCTGGCCGGTGGCAGCGTGGGCGGCTACCTGGGTGGCGTGATCTCTGTGCCGGTCGCCGCCATCGGCGGATGCTTCGCCGGTATGGCGATCGGTGGCCTGGCCGGTGCCGCCATCGGCGGCATCCCGACCGCGGGCGTGGCCGGACCGGTCGGAGCCGCGATCGGCGGCGTGATCGGCTGCGCCGTCGGCGGTGTCGTGGTCGGTGTGCCCGCACTGGTCGCCGGTGCCGCGCTCGGCGCGATGACCGGCGGCGCGCTCGGCAACGCCCTGGGCGACCAGCTCGACCAGGGCAAAGCCGTCGCCGACACGGCCCCCGTCGCCGAGGCACCCGCACCGCAGCCGGTCGAGACGGCCCCCACCGTCGCCGAGCAGGTCGCCGCGTCCGGCCCGGCCGGTGACCAGCTGGTGACCAACCTGCGGGGCGCGCTGGACTCCATGCCCGCGCTCGATCCCGGCGCACCCTTCGCCGCACCGATCAACGACCTGCTCGGCGCGGCCCGCGCCGCCGTCGCCTGAGAAAGCCGAAAACTGACCAGACCGAGGGGAACCCGTGGTGAACACCGATCCCGAGCTGTGGCGGAAATGGCTGGACGATCCGGCCATCTCCCGCGACACCACCGAGCCCACCACGGGCCGGCGGCGCGGCGCGCGGACTCGCCCCGCGCCCACCGCCGACACCAAACTCGGGCGCTCGCGCGTGGCCGTGGTCGCGGTCGCGGCCGCCGCCGCGCTCGGCGGGGCGGCCGTGGCCGCCATCGTGCTCACCGGATCCGGAGCCGGACGCGGAACCGACACCGCCCGCCCCTACGCGGTCATCACCACGGCCCCCACCATTTCCTCGGCCGCCGCCACCACCGCCGTCCCGTCACCGTTCTGCACCCCCGGCGTGGTGAGCGGCGCGATCATCACCAATCTCGCCGGAGACCGGGCCACCGGGCCCGGTGTCATCGCCGCCTACGAACACGCATTCTTCGCCGACCGGGACGCGAAAAAGGCACTCGACGTCACCGACCGCGGTGTCGGGCTCCCCTCGGAATCCGGTCTCGCCCAAGGCATCGCCGACGTTCCCGTCGGTGCGCCCTGGTGCGTGTCGATCACCGACCTGGGCGGGAACGTGTTCGAGACCTCCGTGAAGTACCTGCCCGCCACCGGCGCGCAGCCGGTGCTGTGGCTGCTGCACATCACCGTCGCCGCCAACAACGGCACCTACACCATCGTCCGTGTCGAAGACAAAGCCGCCTGAGCCGAAATCAGAAGGAGCACAAGCCATGTCGAGAATCCAGCGCAGCGCACGCGCGGCCGCCGCGGGCGCGGGCGCGCTCGTGCTGGTCGCGCCGGTCCTCGCGGCGGCACCGGCGGCCGCCGAGGACAACACCCCCACCAGCTGCCCCGACATTCACGTCCTGGCCGTGCAGCCGACCACGCAAACCTCGGTCGACTCCCCCAGCGACACCGACAGCGGCGAACTGTCCGGGGTCATCGTGCCCGTGCTCGAAGCCGCCCGCTCCCAAGACCTCAGCATCGAACGCACCTACGTCTCCTACCCCGGCGACGCCGGATCCCAAGGCCTCTCGGCCGCCTACAAATCCAGCGTCGTCGACGGCTACCAGCGCCTCGCCCAGGTCGCCGCCCGCGTTATCTACCAGTGCAAAGACACCAAGCTCGTGATCTTGGGCAACGGGCAGGGCGGGCAAGCCGCCTCCATGTACGCCCAACAGGTCGCCACCGGCAAGGCCGGAGCGATCACCGCCGACAACATCGCGCTCGTGGTGACCTGGAGCGATCCCACTCGCGCCGCGGGTGCCCCGCTGTTCGCGAACAAGCCCGGCCAGGTCGGGCCCGCACCGTGGCCCGGGCTCGACCAGAAGAAGCAGCCCAGCGCCACCAAGTTTCCCGACATGTACGTCTCGCCCACCGGGCAGGGCATCGGGCCCGACCGCGATATCGCGACATCGTTCGGCGCGCTCGACGGTCGCGTCGCGCAGTTCTGCATCACCGGCGATCTGTCATGCTCTGCGCCCAAGTCGATCTCATTGGCCAAAGTCGCGCTCGGCATCGCTGGACAAAGCTCGCTGGACTTCACGCACGACCCGTTCGGTGTCGCCGCGCAACTGGCCACTGCCACCGCCAACACCCTCGCCACCGGTCTGGGAACCTTCGCCGACAAGGACATCAAGGGCTCGAGCCTGGCCGATGTCTACTTCGATTCCAAGGCTTCGATCTCCCAGCGTCTCGCCGACGCCGCCGACTCCACCAACACCACCCAGCAGACAAACCCACTGGTGGGGGTGCTGAAAATGGGGCAGATCATGATGAGCTCGGTCACCAGTTTCCTTGGCACCGTGCTCAATTCGAGCACCCTGACCTCACTCATCAGCGCAGGCGCGCAGGTGCTCACCTCCGCCGCCTCCGGCGCGGTCACCAGCGCCGTCACCGCCAGCGTCGCCGGGCCCGAGGCCGCCTTGGCGGCTGCGGGAGCCGGCGCGGCCACCGGTGCCGCATCCACCGCATCCGGACTGCTCACCCCCGTGGTCACCCTGGCCAGCAACGCCCTGTCCGCGCTGGTCAACATCATTCCGCCGCAGTCGGCATCGACGAAGATCAGCTCGATATTCGACCTGCTCATCAACGAGGTCACCAACAACTCCGACCTGCCCGCCGTGCTCACCGACGCCCGGCTGTGGAACAACGCCTCGACCAACGGCGGCTACCGCACCACCCGCATCGCCCAGGACGGATCCACCCCCGCCGACATCACCGCCGACTGGATCATCGCCGCCGCCCGCGACTACAAAGCCGCCCGCGTCGCGGCCACGGAAGCCAAAAGACCCAAGGACCACGACGCGCCCGCACCTGACAAGCCCTACGACAAGGACAAGTCCGGCAAGCCCACCTCCCCGACTGCCGACCGGCCCGACCTGTCGACCGTGATCAAGAAGGACACCCCCAGCGACGTCCGGATCGTCACCGCGCCTGCCCCGGCCGGGACCGTGACCCCGGCCACCCCTATCACCTGGCTCCCCGACGGCACCACCAGCATCGCCGCCCGCCTGGCCGCCCTCACCGGCGACGGGCCCGCGCCCATGTTGCTGCACCTGGCCTCACCCGTGCTCGTCGCCACCACCGCCACCAGCAAGGACACCAAGTGAGCATCGCCCTAAACCCCACGGCCACAGCCGAACCCGATGTGCTGTGTCTGATCCGGCTCGCGCTGATCGCGACCACCGTGGCCAGCCTCGCGGGGATCGCGGCCTTCGCGGCGCTCCTAGTCCGCGACACCGTCCGCGCCCGCAGTCACCGCGCCGCCTTCGCGACCCGAGGACAGTACGCGAAATCGATTGCCAGCCTGCTCATGATCGCTGCCGCCGCGCCAATTCTGTTGGCGGTGTTGCCGCTATGAACACCAACCCGTTCGACGTCGACCCCACACCCGACCCGGCACCCGCAGAACCCGCCCAGACCGCCGCCGCCGAGGCCACCGGTCAGGCCGCAAATGCACCGAGCGCCAACCCGTTCGCCGCCGCCCAATCCACCGCCGCGCCGGCCGAACTCGCCAAACCGGCCCCGGCACCCGCGCCCGAATCCGCCGCCGAGGTCCAGGACGAGACCGACGACGCGCCGCTGTGGCAGATCATGCCCGCCGTCGAGGGCGGCGGCGCGTCGACCCTCGACGGCTGGTGCGCCTGCTCGGCCGAGATCGCCCACAACCCGACCTGGCGACCCACACCCGGCCGCAGCCCGTATCTCGTGCTCACCGCGCCCAAGACCGAGGAAGGCATCAAACGCGCCCGCCAGCTCGCCGGAGCACTCACCCGCACCGCCGGCACCGCCGCGCACGTGGCCGCCATCGTCGTCCTAGCCCCGGCCAAGGCCAACACCAGCGGCGGGCTAGCGCTCAAAGAACTCATCTCCGCCGCCGAGGCCGCAGGCGTGCAGATCATCACCACCGACCACGACCCCGCCCTCGCCGACATGCCCAGCCCACCCGAGGGCATCCACGCGTGGACCCCGCACCACGCCACCAATCCCGGTGTGCCCCGCGCACTCTCGCGCGTCTACACCCGCCTGTTCTTCACCATCGCCGACCGCGAATCGGCCCAGCCCGCCCAGGAGGCATAACCAGTGAACGCCCACATCTACGACGCGGTCGCGGTCCTCGCCGTTTCCCAGCCCACCCCCGACGGCGGGCCGTTCGAGTCGATCATGAACAAGTTCCTGGGCTTGATCTACTACTTCTCCGGCGCTATCGCGGTGGCCGCCCTCATCGGCGCGGTGTGCGTCTACTACTACCAAAAAGTCACCATGCAGAAATCCGAGGTTCTGTCCTGGATCGGCATGGGCCTGGTGCTGATGTTCGTCGCCGCTGGCGCCGCGCAGATCGTCAACTGGACCACCGGCAGCTGACCATGGCCACCCTGGCGTACCAGCAGCTGCCCGACAGCGTCACCCGGCCCCTCCTCAACCTGGCCTCACAGTTGATCAGCCTCACCGGAATTTTCGCAGTCGGCGCGATCCTCATCCTGTCCGTGCGCGCGTGGCTGCGCTACGACCGCGGAGCCGACTTCATCGACCTGTGGAAAGAGCTGCTGGTCATCCTGTTCTGCGCCGCCGTGGCCATGAAGACATTCGACATCGCCAACTGGTTCCACTGAAGCGAAAGCGACTATCCCCGACCATGATTCGACGATTCATCCTCGCCGTGGCCGCCGCGTCGGTGGCCACGGTCGCGACCGCCTGCGGCGGGCACTCCACCAGAACCCCGTTGACCATCGCCAACTACAAGGGCACCGACTGGGTCACCGACGGCAAGATCAAACCGCCCGCCACCGCAGGCCGAGGCGACCGCATCAAATGGCCGCACACCATGGACGGCGCGGTCATGGCCGGAGTCGACTCCCAAACCATGCTCGACATCGCCGACGACGCCACCTTCGGTGGCATCGCCCGCGACTACTTCGCCGCGGGCGAAGGCCTCAGCGCCTACCTCGCCGCCCGCGCACAGATCACCATCACCGGCGTCCCCAACCCCGCCAAAGTGCCGCGGATCAAGGGATTCCGGTTCTTCGGCTACGAAGACACCGCCGCCACCGTCGAAGTGCTGTTCGACCAGCCCGACCACTCCATCACCGGCCTGACCCGAAAACTCGTCTGGTCCGGCGAAACCTGGCTCATCGAGCTCCCCAAAGAGACCGCAGGCATCGTCAAGGCCTACGACACCTTGCCGACCGACACCAACGCCCTGCCCCAAACCTGAGACCCGCTGCGCCGGAGGACATTTCCGATGAAGACCCGCCATTACCTCGCCGCGACGGCCGCCGTGCTCACCCTCGCCGTCGGCGCGCTCGCGTGCGGCAGCCACACCAGCGACACCACCGCCACGGTCCCCGGTCAGCCCCCGCTCCGTTCCAGCACCGCACTCAAAGACACCGACTGGTTCAAAAAGACGTTCGGCACGCCCCTGCTCGCCGCCAACACCGCGCTCCAGCCGCGCGCGGTCGAGCAGGCCACCGACATCAACGGCACCGTGTTGCCGCAGAACAGCGCCCCCCTCGACGGGCCCGCGATGTGGCAGCGCGTGCAGTGCGAAGCGCTGCCGTTCTCCACCACCGACGGCCCGACCAAGCTGCGCGCCAACACCATCTACGGCGGATTCGCCCGCACACCCTTCGGCGCGGCGCTGGCCGCCTACCACCTGCGCAACTTCGGCGGCACCGCGACCGAGCGTCAGGCCCTGCCCAGCATCATCGCCCCCGCAGACCACGACCGTGTCGTGCCGGTGCTCAAAGTCGACCAGACCGATATCCCCACCCGGAAATCGAACTGCCTGGCCACCAACGGAATTCGCCGCCCAGCCCGCTACCACACCGAAGCCGTCTCCGACACCGTCATCGACGTCAGCTTCTGGTATCTGCCCGAATCAGGCAAACAGCGCGGCTCGGCATTCGACGTCACCGTCGTCTGGTCCGGCGACGACTGGTACCTGACCGAGCAATCCATCCTCGATATGGGCTACTCCGGCCACCAGAAGACCCCCACCGACGCCGACGAACCCGCCGGGTGGGCGCGATGGTGAAAGCCCCCCGCCGCTCCCTGCGCGGCCTTGTCGCCGCGCTCCTCGCGCTGGCGGTGGCCACGCTCGTGCTCGCCGCCGTCGGCGCGGCGCAACCCTCGACCGGGCCGACCACGACCGTCCCCACCAGCGGCGCGCCCACCACCAGCGCCACCCCGACGACAACCGGCCTGCTGCCGACGGCCACCACCACACCGGCCACCACCACGGCCGCCCCGACGACCACCGACACCGGCGGCGGCGGAGATTGCAACGGGCACATCCGCATTCCGGGCACCGACTGGTGCACCCCGATCCCCAACTCGGTACAGAGCGCCGCCGGTGATGCGGTCAGCTCGTTTTTCTCCGACATCGTCGACCAGGTGTTGCGCGGGTTCATCTGGATCATCAAGTACGCGTGGCAGCTGTTCGTCCACGTCGACATCAACGCCAGCAGTTCCCAAGGCACCCTGCAAAAGGTCAACGACATGACCGGCGAGCTCCAGGTGCTCGCCTGCGGGCTCGGGCTGCTGATCGCGTTGTTGCAGATCCTGTTTCAGCGCATGATGCTCACCGGCGACAACGCCGCGCCGGAGGCCTTCGGCGGATTCGTGCGCTGGGCCCTGGCCGCGACCCTGGCCGCGCCCACCCTGCTCGCGCTGGCCGGAGCCAGCGACGCCCTGGCCGAATGGCTGTTCACCACCTCCGCCAACCAGGCCGGCGGCACCACCCACATCGTCGACAAACTCAGCTCCGCACTCAGCGGCCGCGACGCCCGACTCAAAACCGAGGACGTGATCTCGCTGGCGCTGGCGCTGCTGGGCCTGATCGCCTACCTCGAGCTCACCATTCAACTCGTCCTGCAAAAGGCCTGGCTGATCTACGTCGCCGCGGGCCTGCCGATCGCGGGCGCGGCATCAGTCACCGGCGGCGGCAAGGCCGTGTTCTGGTCCATGGTCCGTCTCGGGGTCGGCGTGCTGTTGTTCAAACCCATTGCCGCGCTGTTGTTCGCGGTCGCGTTCTGGCAGATCGGCGACCTCAACTCCGGATCGGATGTGGTGACCGCCGTCCTGGCCATGGTCGCCCCCGCGTTCTGCCTACCCGTGCTCACCCGGCTCGTCGGCAACACCGCCGTCGCCTACTCCGGTGCCCCGATGCTGGCAGGCACCTACCGCAGGGCTCGCGGCATCGGTCGGATGGCCGGAGCGGTCACCGGCGGCGGCCGCGGCCGCGCCGGAGACGGCACCAGCGGTGAAGGCGAATCCTCACGCCGCGACGACAAGGCGAAAACCCCGCCCTCGACCGGCAATCCACCCAGCCCGAGCACCGGGACCGGCACGGCGACCGGCAAGGCCGGACCCGCGCCCGCACCGTCGCAGACCGGCACCAACACCACCTTGACCCGCTCGACCAACACCGCGGGCACCACCACCTCGACCCGGGGCGGCGCAACCGCAGGCGGCACAACCGGATCCGCCAGCACCAACGGCGCGAATGGTTCGAGCAGCCGCAACGGTGCCCCAGCGTCGAGTACCGGATCCACCGGTAGCGCAACCCGATCCGGGTCCGGGCAGTCCGGTCGCGCCTCGGTGAGCACGAGCGGGTCGCGCACCAGCGGCAACCATCCCGCCGCCCCACCGCCGACCAGTGGTAGCGGTACCGGCGCGGCCCGCTCCGGCGACCGCAGCGATCCCAACTCCGGCCCCAGCCGCGCCACCGCCGAACAGACCCCGCCCGCACCCGCACCGACCCCCGCCCGGACAGACCGAGCCCGCCGCCGCACCGGCCCGCGCGACTCGAGCTTCCGGCGCATCACCTAACCGGTTGCGCGGGCCCGCACCGCGGGCCCGCGGTCCCCGACACCGCTTGCCAGACAAGGAGATTCCCCGCTCATGGGACAGCAGAAGTACACCGGTTGGCGCAAACCCGAATCGACCGGCCTGATTCCGGGCCTGTCGGTCACCACCTCCGTGCTCGCCGTGCTCGCGGCCGCCATCGTGGTCGGGCTGTGGTTCTTCGGCAACGCCCCCATCGCCGCGCTCACCGTGCTCGTCGTGTCGGTGCTGTGCATCGCCCCCACCATGATCCGCGTGCGCGGATCCTCCGCCGGTGACCTGGTCGCCGCCTGGGTCCACACTCTGCCCATCCGCCGCCGCGAAGCCCACATCGTGAAAACCGGCCTGTTCAGCCACATCCCGGGCGGCCGCTCCCAGCTCCCCGGCTTCGCGCTGCCGCTGGTGCTCAAAAACTGCTGGGATCCCGACACAGGATCCGACGTCGCGGCCATCCTCAACCTGGTCTACAACACCATCACCGTCGAACTGTGGGTCCGCGCCCACGGCCAAGACACCCTGCCCCAGGCGATCATCGACGGCCGCGTCGCCGGATGGGGCGAATTCCTGCGCGTGCTCGGCGAACACGGCGACGTCGCCGCCGCCGTCGTCGTCTCAGATATCCGGCCCGAGACCGGCGCGTTCCACGCCGTCGAAATCGACAACCGTCACTCGTCGCTGGCGCCGGAATTCGCCGCCGAAATCCTCGACGCCCGCACCGAAGACCTCGCCTCCGAGACCCTGCGCACCACCCAACGCATCGCGATCACCTTCCGCTACTCGAGCGGTGCGTTCAATGACGGCGCGGCTTCGGTCTCGCGGCGGCTGCCCGAGCTGCGCCAGGCCGCCGCCCGCGCTGGCCTGGAAGCCGATTGGGCCACCAGCGCCGAAGTCATTGCCGAGGTCCACGCCGCCTTCAACCCCGCCGCCGCCCCACTCATCGACGAACACATGGCCCGCCACCGCGACACCGGCATGAGCTGGGCCGACGCCGGACCCAGCTACCACGACGACCAGCCCCGCTACTACCTGCACGATTCGGGCCGGTCAATGACCTACCGTGCCTACGACTACCCGGTGCAGCCGGTCGACGAAATGAGCCTGGCCAAGATCCTGCGCCCCAACCACCGCGCCCCCTACAAGCGCGTCGCCCTGATCTACCGCCCCTACCGGCCCTCGGACGCGCGCCGCATGGTCGATGCCGACTACCGCGACGCCTTCGCCGCCGTGCAACGCCGCAACCGCGGGCTCGTCGACGCCCGCCAGCAGATGCGCTACGACGACCTGGCCGCCACCCGCGAAGACCTCGCCGAAGGCCACGGCCTCGCCGACGTCGGCATGCTCATCACCATCACCGTCGGCCTCGAGCAGAACGGCCGCGACGCCGCCCAAATGGTCGACGACACCGGCCTGTCGAGCAGCCTCAAATTCGCGCCCTGCTACACCGATCAAGCGTCAATGTTCCTGGTGGCGTTGGGAATCGGTGTCTTCCCCGACATGACCGAAACCCAGGGCGGGGTGACCGATGCTCTTGCTTCCTGACACCTTCGCCGACGCGCTGCCCACCGCGCTGCGCAAACGCATCTCACCCGGCCGCGACACCCCCGTCGGGCTACTCGACTACGAAGAAGCCGCCGAACTGCGCGAACTGCTGCCCACCATGGGGCCGTGGGCACGGTTCAAGGCCTCGCGCCGCCTGTCGGCTCATGAACTGGCGCTGTGGCAGCTCACTGCCGCCGAGGCCCGCCAGCCCTGGCAGGCCCGGCGCATCCCCACCCCGCAGGGCTACCTGTCCCGGCACGGCGGCTACATGAAGACCCCGATGCCCCTGCCCTACGTGCGCGGCACCACCTGCCGCATCTGCGGCCTGTACCCGTTCCCGCTGCCCTCGGAGGTCACCACTCCCGGGCTACCGGTCGGCCGCCAATTCGCCGGTGCCCCTTTCATGTTCGACCCCCTGGCCTGGTTCGAAGCCGGACTCATCTCCGCACCCGTCTACAGCATCATCGGACCCAACGGGTTCGGAAAGTCCACCCTGCTGCGGCAATTCGCGATCAACGCGTTGTATCAAGGCCGACACGTGATGTGGCTGGCCGACGCCAAACCCGACGGCCGGCGACTCTGCGAACTACTCGGGCCCGACGGGCAGATCTTCCACATCGGTGCCGGCGGCGGTGTCCTCAACGCCCTCGACCCCGGCGCACTCGCCGACGCAGTGCACCGGCTCGGCGACCGCCCCGACGCCTGGGTACTCAAAGACCAACTCCACGAAGCCCAAGCACACAACGTCATCGCCCTGGTCTCCCTCGTGCGCCGCGGACCGGTCGCCGACTACGAAGCCAGCGTCATCGACGCCGCCATCGCCGCCCTCTACGAAGGCGGCCGCTTCTCCCCCACCCGCGCCCCGATCCTGTCCGACCTCATCGCCGCATTCGACGACCCGACCGAAGCGATGTGCGCCAACGCCGCCGCCCGCAGCACAGAGGAATTCGCCCACATCACCCAACGCCTGCTGCAATCGCTGCGCGCACTGGTCCAAGGCTCACTCGGGCGCGCGTTCAACGGCCAATCCACCCAACGCATGAACCTCGACGCCGCCATGATCGACGTCGACCTCTCAGTGATCCCGCAGACCGCCCGCGACCTACGCGCCGCCGTCATCGCCATCACCGGCATCGAAGCCCAAGAATCCGTCCGCGCCCGCAACCTCCTCGCCGCGCACGGCCTGGCCCGCAAAACCGTCACCGACATCATCCTCGACGAGCTCTGGCAACTGTTCGAAGTCGGTGGCTCGAGCCAGATTTCGACCGTCAACCGCATCACCCGACTCAACCGCAGCGACGGCACCACCCTGGGCACCAGCACCCACACCGTCGGCGACTACAAAGGCGTCTCCGACAGCGTCCACGAACAGATGCAGGCCACCGGATTCATCAGCCGCAGCCGCGTCAAGTTCATCGGCCCCATCAACGGCAGCGAGATCCGCGAACAACAAGGACTCATCGAATACACCGCCGCCGAAGCCGACTTGCTCAAATCCTGGTCCGACTCCGGCTCACCCACCCGCCACGACCGCCGCGCCGTCCACGACGGCATGGGCCGATTCATCTGCAAATGGTCCGACGACCCCAGCAAACCCGGTGTCCCGTTCCGCACCTGGATCAGCCCCCTCGAAGAACAACTCGGCATCCACGATACGAGCGCGGCCCTGCGCTCGGAGCGCGAGTAACCCAGCGTGACAGCGGTCATCGCGCTCTACCGGTACCGGCGGGCCATCCTCATCACGATCTTGCTCCTGCTGCTGGTCCTTGCCCAATGCAGCAAGGCCACCGACAAGAACAAGAACAACTGCGGCCAGTCCCCCAGTGTCTCGGTCGGCGGTCTGTCCTACCCGGTCGACGTGTCCACCCCGATCACCAGCGGCTACGGACCCCGGGACGGCGGCTTCCACTACGGCGTGGATTTCGGTGTGCCCGAAGGCACCTCGATCCACGCCCTCGCCGACGGCACCGTCATCGCAGCCCAGGACGAAGGAGTCCAAGGCTTCGGCGGCTGGGTCGTGTTGTCGCACGTCATCGATGGCAAGGAAATGAGCAGCGTCTACGGGCACATCAACAAGGGCGGGGTACACGTGACCGTCGGCCAGCAGGTCAAATCCGGCGACGTGATCGCCAGCTCGGGCAACGCGGGCGAATCCTCCGGCCCCCATCTGCATTTCGAGATCGCCGAAGGCAACCGCCTGTCCGGCGGCACCCGCATCGACCCCACCACGATCCTCGAGCGCATCAAGAACGGCCAAACCGGCACGAGCACCACACCCGGCCAGAACGGCAACCAGCAGGCCGCCACCACCAGCACCGCCCAAGACCGCAACGCTTCCACCGTCATCGCCGTCGGCCAATCCCTCGGAGCAGCCGACGACGCCATCGTCATCGCCCTCGCCGTCGGCCTGGTCGAATCCGAACTACGCAACCTCGCCAGCAACGCCGTACCCGAATCGCTCAACTACGCCCACGACGAGGTGGCCCCCGGCGACGGACTGAGCATCGGAATCATGCAGCAGCAGGCCGGAATGGGCTACGGCACCGTCGCCGAGATCATGGACCCCTCCCACGCCGCCACCGAGTTCTACAAACGACTACTGGCGACCAGCTGGCAGAACAAGTCCCTCACCGAAGCCGCCGCCGACGTCCAGAAACCCCGCGAAGACCTGCGCGGCAAATACGGCAACCACGAAGCCGAGGCCCGCGCGCTGTTCGCGCGCCTGGCCGGACACGCCGCCATCGGCGGCGCAGGCAACTGCAACACCGGAAACGGCAACTCCGGCACCGGAAACGGCAACGCCATCGTCGCGGCCGCCCGAAGCCAGATCGGGCGCCCCTACGTCTGGGGCGGCGGAGACACCAACGGCCCCACCAACGGCGGATTCGACTGCTCCGGACTCACCCTCTACGCCGTCCACGCCGGCACCGGCCAAACCCTGCCCCACTTCACCGGCACCAGCACCCAATCCGGCCAACTCCAGCAAGGCCAAGCCGTCACCGACATCAGCCAGGCCCAACCCGGCGACCTGGTGTTCTTCGGATCAGGTTCCGACGCAACCCATGTCGGCGTCTACATCGGCACCTCCGGCGGAGTCCCCCAGATGGTGCACGCCCCGACCGAGGGACAAAACGTCACCGAGGCACCGGTGAGCACCGGCGGAATGCTCATCGGCATCCGACGATTCGCCCAAAACTCCACCACGACAACAACGACCACGACTGCGCTGGCACCGGCCGCCGCACTGCCCGAGGGGGCCCGATGAGCACCGCCACCGCGCACACACCTCGCCACGCGCGCCGCCTGGCCGCCTTTGCCGCTGTGGCGCTCACCGCCGCGGCCGCCGCCTGCTCAAGCACCCACACCAACACCTACGGCGAACACGACGACACCGGCACCGGCGTGCCCTCCGGCGCCAGCATCGCCACCCTGCCGCCGTTGCCCTCACCGTGGAATGCCTTGGACCGCAACGACCCCGCCGCGGTCGCCGTCGCCACCGTGCAAGCCGTCTTCGACTGGCACCCCGAGCGCGGCGACACCGGCCCCGAAAACGCCGCCCGCCGCGCCGCGCCGCTGTTCAGTGTGCGCGGTGCCGAGGACTACAAGCCCTACCCCATCCCCCGCCCCACCTGGCAAGCGTGGATGGACGAAAAGACCACCGTCACAGCTCAAACCGCCATCGGCACAGAACAACACCCCGCCGACACCGCCGCCCAATGGCAACGCAAGACCGCCACCACCTTGACCATCACC
This sequence comes from Nocardia sp. NPDC101769, assembly GCF_044766925.1. Lineage (NCBI taxonomy): Bacteria > Bacillati > Actinomycetota > Actinomycetes > Mycobacteriales > Nocardiaceae > Nocardia > Nocardia sp. NPDC101769. Next base: position 48,947 of record NZ_JBIWMX010000041.1, read on the forward strand.
ACCCCGGGCAAACCACCCATCACGATGACCGTTATCAGCCTCATCACCACACAGAAACAACCCGTATGGACCACTACTCAGCTCGCGCACCTCCAGTGACCAGCACATATTCCGTGGCAAGCCAGCGAAGCTGGTGCGGCAGCCCCTCGCACGCGGGCAACGTGCGAACCTGCCGCGCCGAATCCAGCTCAGCCACAGAACAACTGAAATCCCGAAATCCCGAAACTGCGGTACCTGAAATGGCGTGTCGCTCTGGTACCAGAGTTACGGGTTGTGGAAGGATCGCCCGCATGGCTCGCAAAAGAGGCTCACGCGGACCAGCCCCGTTACCGTATGAACTCCATCAGACGAAGCTCTGGATGGCTGAATGCGCCAAGGAGGCGCTGGGTGAAGTAGCGAAAACTAAAGGCGTGTCTGCCGGAATGCTCGTCACGCAACTGATCTCGCGAGAGACAGGCGTGCCCTTGGAAGAGCTGTTGCGCGACAACAACCAGGAGGTTTTGCCCGAGTCCGCCTAGCGCGGACGCTGCGACGACGACGATCCCGGCCGGGTAGCCAAACCCGGCAGATGCCTCAGAACTGAAGACTTTCGTTTCTGGAGGAATCCCCCCGTAAACGCAGAACACCCCCGGCGTCAGCCGGGGGGTTCGGAAGTGTGGGGGGCGAGTTTGCCCACTCGCCCCGTGGATCCCTCCAGCAACTCATCCCCGCTAAAGGACAGGCTTCTTGCTGAAAGAATCCAGGTCCAAGGATACCTTGCGCCCTGAGCCCGGTACAGTCGGTTCGGCGCGTGTCGAGGATCCCGACCTCACCCGATCGCAATTCGACAGCGCCGCAGCGCTCGTCTCGCACCGCTCCCCCAGCTTTCTTTCCACACTCGAGCGGGGCATGTACCGCCCGGAGTTGGTGAAGATCGATGCCGACAAGCTGGCATCGGCATCGTGAAATCCCTCGGCGCCGCCCGGGCGGCACTCGGCGACGAAGGTGTCGCCACGGCCGCGGGCAAGCTCCCCGAAGGACTGCTCGCCGCCGGCATCGATGCCGCCGACCCGCTCATCGGTGACGCCTGCGCCGAAGCTCTCATCGCGAGGCGCGTCGAGCACGCCGTCCCTCACCTGCTGCGCGAATCCGGCGGCCGCCATGTCGTCGCAGTCGTCCCCAATTCCGTTGTCCCGATGAATGAATGGGCACGGCTGTGCTGGGCCCGCGCTGCGCTCGCCACAGCCATCGCCAGCGGACTACTGCTCTACGGCCGCCGCTACGGCGGAGGATCCAGCGACTGCGATTCCTACCTGATCGGACCTGCTGCGCTGCAACCTGTTTCGTCAGATCACAGGAGATCTTCCCCCACTGGATGTACCACCCCAGCCCCTACCGCCCGCCTCCCCCACCCGACTCAGCTGGCCACATGCGGCACACACGCTGACTATTTCGATCGGCAGCGGAAGTCCGCAGGCCCCACTACGGACGGCGCGGCCAGTGTCCGCCACCCATTCCGAAGGCGTGTCATCCAGCGTGCTGATTGCGCACTGAACACGCATGTGAGGAGGACTCAGCAGAACTAGTTACCGCTATGACATGGGCCAACTACACAGAGGCATCACGGCAATCCGCCAGCCGGACAAACTCCTCCCCGGGAAGGGAGGTTCGGTCGGCTAAGGACGAAGGCCAGAGTGCGGGAACACTCTCGGCCCCAAGGACTTCGGCGGGAGACGAGCAGGAACTCGTCGGCCGCGTTGCCACCGTCTACCGCGGAGGCTGCATTGGAATGCAGGTCCGAGGGTAGCGCACGCCCTCATATCGATTCCACCCCTGTCGCGAACGACACGCCGTCCGTGTCGGTCTCGCATGGATGACGCTGCTCAGCGCATGTGCGCGAGAAAGCGCGGAGCAGCACGCGCAAAACACGGTCGGTGCCTACGACACCGCCACGGCGGAGTTCCTGGCCTCGCTCGACGAGGCGATGTACTCGGGCAAGTGGCTGCTGATCGATGCCGACAACCAGAAGATCCGATGGGTCAAGACGCTGGCCGACGCGCACGCCGCCGTCGAGACGGGCCGCGCCCGCACGCTGGCCGGCCACCTGAATGCGGGGATGCTGGGTGCCGACATCGACCCCGGCCCGGACCAGGCGGTGCTGGGTGACGTGTGCGCGGAGGCGCTGGTGGCGTGGTGCGTCGAGCATCGGCTGCGGTATCTGACGCGTCGCTCCGGGCGGCCCGGCGGATGGCACGTGTATGCGGCCGCTCGGACTCCGCTGCAGGCGGCGGCGTGGGCGCTGGTGTGCGCGCGGCTGAGCAAAAAGCTGGGCATCACCGTCGATGACCGCACCGGCAAGGTGATCCGGACGCTGACCGCGCCGCACCGGCGGGGCCTGCCGAGTCCGGTGGTGAGCTGCACCCTCACCCCGGCGGTCGTCGCCGCCGCGGTGCCCCCGCGCACACGCGCGAAATCCGTTGTCCGCGCCAGTGCGCGCAAGACGCGCACCCGTGGTGGGGATGCGAGCCGCTCGGCGGCCGAGTACGGGCGCTCGTGCGCGATGGCGCGGGCGGGCTACACCGGGGCGCAGGCGTGGAAGCTGATCAGCGGCCCGGGCGCGAAATCGCAACGCAGCGAACGCTGGTGGCGGCGCTACATCTGGCTGCCCGCGGTCACCATCGCGGCCGCCGAAAACGGCCTGTCGGAAGCCGAGGCGTGGCAGGCGGCTCTGGATGCCTGCCCGGCCCGTTTCGCGCAGATCAGGTTCCGGTGGTGGAAGCCGTTGTGGCGCAAAGCGCTGCAGGAGGCTGCGCAGGAGCGTCCGCGGCGGCGGCGTGTCGATGATGCGCCGACGACGCCGGATCCGGAGATCGAGGACCGGATCGCGCAGGTGCGCCGTGGCCTGGACGCCGCCGCCGATCTCGTGCTGGCTGGCACCCGGATGCGCCGGGATCGCCTGCAGGGCATCAAGACGATGCTCTACCACCTGGCACCGATCCTGGTGACCCGAGACGGGTCGATCAGCATCCGGGATCTGGCCCGGGCCACCAGGATGGACGACAAGACCGTGCGTCGCGCCCGCGACGCAGCCATCGAGGCGGGCCTGCTGGTCTTCGCCGGGCGGTACGCAGGAGGAGCCAAGAGCTGCGACACCTTCGCGGTCACCCCGATCGTCGAGACCGAGATCTCGCGGGTCCGTTCGGAAAAGTCCCCCACTAGCCGTAGCACCCCCTCCCCGACGGCTCCCCGCGGCCGCTGCAACGCCACGAAACAAGACCGCCGCCACAGCTACGAACGCAAGCTGTGGCGGCTGCTGAACGATGCGTTGGCCCAGCTCGGTCCAGGAGAGCGCCTGGCCACCAGCCAGACCCGACCGGCGAAGCTACTGCGCTCAATGTGGGCTCAGCGCCGGTGGTTCCGCGAGATGAGCCCACAGGAGCAGCAGGCGCGACGGTCGGCGCGGCGGAAGCTGCTGCGGGGTCTGGATCCCGCCGATCTGCGGGCATGGCTGCTGTGGCTGGAACAACGCGAACGCATCGCCAACGCCTGCGACCGGATCCTCGCCAGCGTCCCCGACCCCTACGACGGCCACCTGCTCGAGCACGCACCAATGACGATCTACCGAGGAATGCGTGACCCTGCCTGGCGCACCGGCGGAACCAAGATCGCGACACAGCCGGTCCTGGTCCTCGAAAGGACGGCAGCGGCATGACTTTTACAGCAGTCCGACACTGCTGCTGTAAAAATCTGTGATGGTATCAATTTGTCGGTGGGCCCTGCCATCCTGGTGGCACCAACTCAGCAGTGAGGAGAGGGGCCCGGTTACCGTGACGAGCAGTGGTGCCGCTGTCCGGGTCGTGCTGTGTGAGCGCGGTCCCGACGCCAATGACGAAGCGCTGACGCGGTTTTCGCGGGCCCTTGCCCGCGGAGATATCGGTGACCGCCCACTGTCGGAGGGGTCGCGTGCGACCTACTACCGCCACGTGCGGCTGTTCCTGAACTGGCTGAGCGACAACGTCTTCGAGGTGGAAACCGGCTGGATCAGCCATCGCGAAGCCTTCGCCGACGACGACGGTCGACGACGCGCGGTCCGACAGTACCGTGACGCGATGCAGGTCGAGCACAGCCTCGCCGAGTCGACCGTGAGCGGGATGCTGCGGGCCGTGGACCTGTTCTACTACTGGCTGGGTTTCACCACACGTCTGCGTCTGCCCCGGCCCGAGCCCCCCGAGCGGCCGTTGGAGATCCTCGACCGGCAGCAGTACAGCGCCGTGCTGCGCAGCGCGGCCAGCCGAGGTGAGCGCGATATCGCCTTGGCAGCCCTGATACTCGATCTCGGGCCGACCGTGGACCAGGTGGTCGCGCTCGGTGCGGCGGATCTGCGATTGGACCCGAGCCACAACACCGGGCAGCTCTGCTGCCGGCGTCCCGACGGCGAGCCCGTGTGGCGGCCGCTACGACCGGGGACGGTGACGGTACAGCGGCGCTGGCTACACCGTCGTCGTGAACTGCTCGGGCGGCGACAGGTATCGGCGCTGTTCCTGAACCTCAACGAGGAACCCACCGCGCTCACCGGCCGCGGTGTCCATTTCGTCATCCGAGCAATCGGCGCCCAGGAAGGTCTGGTCATCTCACCGCGCACCCTGCGCAACACCGCCCGCCAGCAGATACCCGGCACCGAACTGGACTGCGAGACCCTCGCTGAGCTCTCTGGACCGCACCTGACCCCTCCCCCAGTGCCGGAACCTGAACCGGCAGAGCAGGTCCGGCTGCGCCACTGGCGCAAGCCACGCAAAGTGCCAGTGCCACAGCTTCAACTGGACCTCGGATCCGATGCTGGCCAGCCGGATCCGCACGGCCCCGGCGACACCGGCGCGGCCGCCGCACAATGAGGTGCGGCAGGGTAGCCGCAAACAGGCGGCGAATCGCGTGAAATAGACGTGATCTATTCGGGTTACTGTGCCTGAGAGCTCCTAACAGGTTCGGCGAGTTGGCATCGGGTTCTGTTGCAGTGCAGGATATTTCGTTGTGGCGGCACCCTGGATCGTGGATGTGGTGATTCCGTCGCACCCCGGGTATGCGTTCTCCGGGCCGACGCGGGTTCCCGCCTGGCATCCGGCGCGCACAGCGGCGGCCTACCACACACTGATGCTGCGCCTGGGATACGACCGCTACGGCGTGCACGGAAGCGATGTGGGCGCCGCCGTTGCCGCCGAATTGGGGCGTCTCGCACCGGAACAGGTGATCGGCGTGCACGTCGGTCAGATCTTTTCCTTCCCCCGCGGTGACAAGGGAGAACTCGACGGCCTCACTACCAGCGACACTGCATTTCGGGCGTACCGCGCGGCGGCTGCACCTGTCCCAGGCACGGATCAGCCAGTCGATCAAGAGCCAGGAACGCTGCATCGGGCCGCCTCCTACAGCAGGATTCACCACCGTGGCCCCCACCCGGTCTTTGGGCGGCACGATCGCGCAGCCGAGTGGCTTCAGGTGTGGACCGATCTGGGCCGCAAGCTCCCCCCGCGCCCCACCCCGGCGACAACAGGTAAACGCGGCCAGTAGCCACTTCGCCAAGAGGTCACCTGTGCGGGAGGACCTCAGCCCAGGCGGCCAGCCATCGTCACGACGCGCGCCGCAGCCAGCGGGTTAGCGGCGAGATCAGCCTGACAACTGACGATCAGGCGGTTCGGCCGAGTTCCGCAGCGGTGTGGTCGAGTTCGGCCGCCGCGCGGCTGAGGTCGGCGGCGATCCGGGACAGTTCCGCGGCCGGTCCCTTGTGCTCGGCCTGAGCAAGGTCGCGCTCGATGAGAGACCGGACATAGGCGGAGAACGACTGCCCCAGATTGACAGCGCGCGCCTTGCCGCGGCGCGTCAGGTCATCACTCATCTTGACCGATCGCGGCTTCAGTTCCGGCCCGTCGTCCTGGCCGAGCTCCACCGGCAAGTCGATCGGCGCGTCGGTGAACACGAGGCGATCGAGCAGGGCGTTCACCTCGTCGGGGGTGGTGGGATCATTCTGTTCAGTCATCGGCGTTCTCCCATTTCTCGAAGTCGGTGAGCCGGTCACCGGCCAAAACCCGCCCCGCGACCAGGTACAGATCGCTCCCGGCGACACGCGCCAGGATTTCCACGGGTTGCCCGCCAGCCGTGCGCATCCACACGACGACGTACTGGCTATCGGTAGTGCGCACCCATACTCGCTGTTGCCCGCCGAGCCAATCGACCAGAGCGTCCACGACATCGTCGATGTCTATTCCGGCGACGCCGAGCAAGTACGCGAGACGGTAGTGCCAATCGATAGCCACCGGCACAGCCTACCCTGGTAATACGCGGTATTACCAGGGTAGGTACTCCGACCGACCCTGGTAAACCGGCACCGGTCATGCCAAGATCTGATGAGCCGTTGAATAACGTTCCTATCAGCCTGTCGGCCTTGAAGCTCGGCTTACTCCGTCGATCGAACGGCCACGCCGTACCCACAGGCACGCAATCCAGAACTGGTCGGCCAACAATTCTTCGCACGCTACGACCGGGCCGCACACTGGTTCGACGATCTCGAACCCGCACTGGGCAGCGAGATCCCGGCCGCCCAAGTGATCCGGCGGCAGTGGCCTGACCCGTGCAAATCGTGCGAGTCCTCCGCAACCGTCGTCGAGTCGGCGTTCTGACAGTCTGCGCACAACGTTGACGAAGCGGTGCGTTCCGGTCTCGAACGACTTCCCGCCAAATCCACCGATGTCACACATAGGGATCGCGTCCCGTCATTCAGGCGATCGAGAGATCGCTACTGAAAGGACGTGGTTCTTCATGAACATCGCGTATCGCATCGTTGGAATCGTGGCCGCTCTGTGGATCGGGTTCTCCGGCTACTCGCTCTTCTCGAAGAAGCAGTTCGTGGTGGACCCGCTGGTGGAATACGGCGTGCCCAAAGGCTGGTGGAACTGGCTGGCGCTGACCAAATCGGCGGGTGCGCTGGGCCTCATCACGGGATTCTTCGTTCCGGCGGTGGGTGTCGCCGCTGCTGTGGGCCTGATCGTCTACTTCGCAGGGGCCGCGGCCACCACCATTCGGGCCCACTCCTACAAGACCACGCCCTTCCCGCTGCTCTACCTTGCGCCGGCCGCGGCCACGCTGGTACTGCAATTCGCCCGATGAGGACGGGCGTATTACCTTGTGGCCGATGCAATACCTGGCTGCCCCGGCTTGCGAGGCAATTCGGGACCCATCCACAGGTGATCCAATCCGATGGAGGGAGATGACGAATGCTGGTAGAAGTGGACTGGCGGGCGGTTCGCGCGAGTCTGCCGCCGGGTGAAATGCTCAGATTTCGAGCCGACTTCGCGGCTCGGATCTGGACGACACCGGATGCGGTGGAGTTCGCGGTGACGTACGGAATCCCGAACTCGCGTGGGCTGTTTCGGATATCGGCCGATCTGGCCGACCGCGATCCAGCCAGCCCCGACATGGCCTTCATCGACAACATCGATTCGACGCCGGTGGACACACCGGCGGGAGAACTCCAGCCGCTGGGTCTGTTGTTCCACAGCATTCTCTACGTCCAGCCCGCGGACGGCACCATCTGGGTGTCCGACCCGGACTCGGAGGTGGAGTTCGAGTTGATCCACCGCGACCTGTCGTCGCTGGCATACCTGGTGTACAAGGTCGAGATCGAACGGCCCGACCCCGACGAGAACCCGACTCCCTACGACTGGGCCGAAATCGAGGAGATCATCCAGGAAGGCATGGCCGCCTGGGACACAACGCCTTTCGAGTCAGATGCGAGGTTCTGGACGACGTTCCTCGAGTCCTATCCGATGATGTGAGCCGAGGCGACGTCGCTTCGGTCCGATGCTGGATCGCGTTCGGGTGAATTGCGTTCGTGCACTGACCTTTTGAGCATTCGGCTCGCGACGTCCGGCAGCAACAACCCGAATGAACCGATGACCATTTTGTGCTTCCATTCAGATGGATGTCGGGGGACGGTGCATTCGGGTCCAGGAGTAATCGCCGAAAATCCAACGAGGTTCTCACACTCGAGTATCCCTGTCCCCGCGCCGCCGTCCTTCCCACCGAGAGCTCCAGCTCGTGCTCGATAGTGACGTCGTTGTCGACGCCAGCATCGGCCCACACCTGCCCGATGCGCTCGTGAAACTCCTCTTCATCGCAGTATCGAAAGTCGGTGGGACAGTCCGCGAACGGATCCACCAGCAGCTTGATATAGCTGTTCCAGATCGGTGAGCCGTTCGACCGTCCTGGCCGCATACAGGCCCGGTGCACAAAGTGCTTGTCGACGTGATGGGGCCTTCGTCCGGCTGCGCGGCGGATCCGGCATCATCGTGCACGCACAAAACATGCGCGAGCTGCACGGCCAGGACCTTGAAAGATGGATGGCCGCCGTCGACGCCGATAACCAGCCGGGCCTGCACTCCTTCGCCCGCGGCCTCCGCCGTGACCAGGATGCGGTCACCGCCGGTCTCACCCTGCCCTGGAACAGCGGAACGGTCGAATCAACCGGATCAAGATGCTCAAGCGGCGGATGTTCGGCCGCGCGAAACCCGACCTGCGCAAGCGAATCCTGTTGAGCAACTGAACGAAACGACGGGGCTTTCACGAAATATAGGCCAGATCCAGAATTGGCGTGTCGTTGACACGGGGAAGGTGATCCGAACGGCTGGGGACCCGACGGCGCGATCGTGAAGCGAAACCCACGGCACAGGTTGGCGCCGTGGGTTTCGCCGTTACCTGCCTTGGTCGGACGCGGCGTCAGACCCTGTCAGGCCGCAAAATCTCCGATGGGACAACACCTTCGCCATCGACGTCTGTCAGGATGCGCGCGGCCTGCCGGCGCAGCAGCGCCAACTGGCGTTCCGGAGTGAACCGATCGGGATCGAAAACCGCCTGCAATCCGATGCCGTCGATGGCGACCATCACCTCTTCGGCCACGCTCTCCAGGTCCCGGCCCGCATAGCCCGCGGACACCAGCACCATCTGCAGCGATTCGCACCAGGCCCGATACCGTTGCCGTTGTTCCCGCGCCAGCTCGGCATCGTGAGTGGCCCAGTCCCAGAACGCTATCCACACCTGCCATTCGATGCGACGGGTCTCATCCATGGGCAGGCACTGGCACAGCACCTCGTACAGGCCCGCCGACTGCGCGACTAGCCGCGTGATCCGCTCCTCGACGGCCGCGGTCGCCGACGCCAGCGCCGCGAGCAGCACTTGGCGTTTGCCGTCGAAATAGTGCACGACCATCCCGGTCGTGCACCCGGCCTCGGCGGCGATGTCACGGATGGTGGTGTTGGCCAGGCCCGCCGTGGCGATGACGCGGCACGCCGCGGCGCTGATGGCGCGGCGGCGTTCTTCATGGTCGACGATCTTCGGCATTGACACCGAACTTTACATCACGGATATTACGTAACCGTGGTTATGCAAAACCTCGACCTGGGCTCCCCCGGTGTCGCCGCCGCGACGACAGGCGGCTGGCATGGCGCACCACCACGGGTCTCGGTGCATGCACCGTCACCGCTTCTCACTTCCGAGGGAACGCCGGTGGTGACCTCAACACCGGCGATGATCGGCAAGATGCTCCGCATCGCCGCCGACCCGCGCGTGGCGCTCGTCGCGAACGGCGCACTGGTGCAGGCCGCCGCCACCGTGCTGGTCGACCGCGACGGATCCGTCTTCGCGCACGAATTGCTGGCGCAGGAAGCCCGACTCAGTTGGTTCTCCGGCCCGCAGGCGTGGATAGCACTCGCCATCGTCACCAGGAAAGCGTGATGCCCACACCCTTCGTCCCAGATGCGCCGTTCCGTGCACGCCGCCCCCGCATCAAGCACATCATGTTGCTGACCGATCTCGGCTTCCTGACCTACTGGATCGTCACCGCGCTGGGTGTCCTCAGCGTCGGACCCGATTGCTTTCTGCAGCAATGGAACTGGTCGTTCCTGGGACTGGACCTCGCCGCCATCGGTCTGGGTCTAGCCGGACTTGCCGCCCGGTCCGGCGCGGGATCGCTCCCGATGATCACGGTGTCCTTGTCACTGACCTCGGCCGCGGGACTGATGGCACTGAACTTCTACATGGTCCGCGGTGACTACGACCTACGGTGGTGGCTTCCCAACCTGTGGCTGTTCGGATTCCCAATCGTCGCCCTGCTCGGGATCCACCGGACGCGACCGGTGGCCGGCGGTCCGATCGACTGAGACCCGCCTCATGAGAACCCAACCATCGACCGTGCCCGGATCGAGCACCCAGGGGCTCCGGGTCCTGCTCGAACGGTACTGTATCGCGGACAATCTGCTGAAATTCGCAATAGCCACCAGCACAGGCGAATTCATCCCGCAGGTCGACGCATTCAGCCCCGCACCGGCGGAGCGGCGGTTTCTCGTCGAGCAGGCCTGCTGCACGGCGGTGACGGTGGCACGCTCACTGACGGGTGACGACATCACGCCGATATGGGTCGAGTTCTACTACCCGCGCCCCTCACACGCCGACGCGTACCGGCACCTGCTGGGAAATGAACTTCGATTCGGGGCGACGACAACATGGATCTGCTTCGACGCCGCGGCACTCGACCGATCCGCGGCCCAGCTGGAGCAAACCCACGATCGGGACGACACCGTCGCAGAGATAGAGCACGTATGCGGGAAAACTTACGCAACACCATGCCGAAGCCACCGGTCGCGAACCGTCTGACGAGCGAGCGCACGTTGCACCGGCGACCCGCCGAAGCAGGCGAGAAGTTCGGCGAGATTCGGGACCGTCTACGACTCCAGCGCGCCGACAGGCTACTGCGCGAGTCGAATCTCCCGATAACGGGAGTTGCCGCCGACGTGGTTCGGCGACGGCCGCGAATTTCGCCGCACGTATCACCCCTGGACGGGTGACAGCACGGCCGCGGTACGCCGGTCATCACCCTCGAACTCGGCGCATGCCGTCGCAGTGGCGCGAAACGTGATCGAGCTACACAGATCGCAATTGTTCGGATCGGCTCTGCCGCATAAAACCAGCAGCCAAATCCGCCGTGTCGAAGGCCCGGCACCGACGGGCGGCATGCCGCGCCGCTGGGAATCCAGATCGCCTGTGTGGCAACACTATTATCAGCTGTCTTCGCCGTGCTGATCGGCGCGAGGCGAACCCCCCAGCGACGGCAATAGTGAGGATGTCGCCGCTGATTACAGTCAGTGGAACAACACCTGCGATCTGACGGATTACGAATATGTCGCGACGCACTGCGAAAATCCTGGGTCGGCCATCGAGGGCAACGACAATCACCGCACTCTGCGTCCTGGCCGCCGTTCTTGTCGCGGGCGCGAGCAACGCCGACGGAGCACCCGAGGCTACCCTCCAGGACCGGTACTCCACTGTCACAGCGCATGTCACCGGCGAGACGTCCGGCGATCGATGCCAGATCGCGGGCGAGCATGTCGCCGGACCCTGGAGCATCGTGAAGTCCGACGGCACAGTCGACCTCACCCTCGATCGCCGCGGCACCGGTCCCGAAGGTCTGAGGATCCTCTGCGAAAGCCCCGAGCGCGGCGACGTCAGCATCCACACGATTCGCTCCCATCTGGTCCCGCACGGCGGCCCCTTATCCCCCATCCGCCAAATCATCGGGAGCAAGCTGTTCCAGCACTGATGGCCCGGGTCCGAGCTCGGATCGGTACCGGCGAGTCCGCCGCTCGGGCCTATCAGGCAGCACGTTCTCGCCGGTAATCGCGTGGACTCAGCCCGTGTGCCCGCTTGAACGCTACACCGGACGCGCGCGCTCCCATAACCAACGCGATTCGCGATGAATTCCAGCGATCTCTCCGTGCTGCAGAGCATTTCGACCGCCATCGCCAAGCGAATAGCAGTCAACATCGCAACCGGTGCCCTGCCATACGCCTTGGTGAACCTACGCGCGAGGGCCACCCGGGACAGATGCACCCGCGACTCCAGTTCAGCGATGGTGCACGACTACGGGGTAGGCGCGCATCAGGAGCAGCGCCTTGTACGCGGCGGCGTCCTGGCCGGCTTCTCCGCTCGGGTCGAGTCGCGAGGGACCGGCAATATCGAAGTAGGTCAAGTCTTTCGCACTCCTGCCGTCATGGGACGTCCACAGCACAACCCAGAGCCCCAGGAGAGAAGAGCGGTATTGCAGCACTGCCGAAAGTGACAAGTCGCGCGCCGAGCGGCAGTGCCGCAACATCCCCGATGAACCATCCCGGTTCGCGGCGTAACCATCCGCACCCCCGGCGAGCACGTCAATTCCCAACACTGGGAAGGATTGGCAGGATCTGAATAGATAGGATTACTGATACGTGATGCCGAGACCGCAATGAACTCGTGAAGATGTGTCCCGACCCTCAGTCGAATCGGGTGCGGAATAGGCGGACACACAATCCATCTGACGTTTTCATCGACTCGCATCCCGAAACATATCGGCATTACGGTGGTTTGGGAGTCGCATGAATACAGTGAGCCCTTTTCATCCTGCATGAATGCCCTTGGCGGGCAATGGGACTGGGTTCGGCGTGTCGCCTCGGGATACGGCGAAGCCCCTGGTAAGTCAGCTGTCGACCAAAACCGCTGCATCCCAAGGGCTTCCATTGTTGTTCTACCGTGCCGCGCTGCCGTTGTCACGCCAGACCCTGAACCACGTTGCCGGAGTGATCCGCCGCCACCGGGTGAAGATCGGGTCGGTATGGCGCAAGCTCAACCCCGGTCGCCAAGCCCTGCTGGTGCTGGCCTACCTGCGCAAAGCCGAAACCTACAGTAATCTGGGGGCCGGGTTCGAGGTGTCGACCACGACCGCGTGGCGGTATGTCGAGGAGACCGTGGATCTGCTGGCCGAGCGTGCGCCGAAGCTGAGATCGGCGCTGCGGCAAGCGAAAAGCGACGGGCACGCCTATCTGATCCTGGACGGCACCCTGATCGCGATCGACCGTGTGGCCGCCGACCGTCCCTACTATTCGGGCAAGCATCGCCGACACGGCATGAACGTGCAGGTCATCGCCACGCCCGACGGAGACATCGTGTGGGTGTCGGGGGCGTTGCCCGGGGAGTGTGCACGACGTGAAGGCCGCCTGGATCTGGCAGATCGTGCGCGAACTCGAACGTTGCGGGTTGATCGCGTTGGCGGACAAGGGCTATCAGGGCGTCGAGGGCCTGCTCACACCGTACAAGGGGCGCGACAAACCCGAATCGCAGAAGCAGGCCAACCGGGCGCACGCGCGGCTGCGTGGTCGCGGTGAACGCGCGAACGCGCAGCTCAAGAGCTGGAAGGTGCTGCACAAGCTGCGCTGCTGCCCGCACAAGGCCGGGACATTGGTCAAGGCCATCCACGTCCTACAGGACCGCGAGCTTCAGGCTGAACGAGGATGAAAAGGGCTCACTATCCAAGCACTGTCGCCACGAGTGCGCAACACTGTGAGATTTGGACTCGGAAATATGAGCAATCGGCAACCCGAGAAAATAACAATATGCCTTTCCGTCCCATCATACTGGGGTAGCCGCAACCTGCTCGGTGGGCAAAATTTCGTAGATGAGCAGGGCCGACGTGCCGTGCGGCTTTTCGTGAAAGACGACACGGGCGAGCGCCACGAAACGGTTCTCGAAGGCGATCGGATCGGCTTCGCGGGGCGAGTCCGGCTGGTGGCGAAGATATTTCAGCTCCCCGAGGGGCCCCGCGATCCGGTCGCCACCCTGATCGAGGACTTGTAGGTCGCGATCGATCCTGGGTCGATGTGATCGGTCCGGACAGACCACTCACGCGGTTTCAGGGTCGGTGAGGTGGGAGTTTTCCACCGGTGAGAACGAAAGGCGGGAAACTTTTCCCCTCGTCGCGTGGGGTCCGCTTCTCCCGGCGGTCACCATCGACTATCGCCGTCGGCGACATCGAGCAGGAGTGGGAGAACCGGCTCACCCCGGAGGACCGGCGCGGGCTGACCCCGCGGTTCTGGTCGCATGTGCTCCCATACGGCGAGGTCGAACTCAACATGTCCAGCAGGCTGACCCTCGGCGGCAGTTGAGCCGGAAGGGCGTCGGTGGTCTGATTGCTTCAGCGGAAGTCGTCGGCATGGTCGGCCGCCCATTGGCGGAATGTACGTGCCGCAGTCCCGGTGACCTCGTGCACCGCTGAGGTGGGTAACGCCGGATTTGTGATCATCGCCGCCTGGGCGGCGAGGACGCCGTCCACGGCCTCCTGCGCCCAGCCCATACCGAGCATTCGCTGCCGCGCGCTTTCGGGTGAAGTCTCCACCCAGCGCACCGGGCGGCCGATCTCGTCGCCGATGATGCGCGCCTGGTCAGCATGGGTCAGCAGTTCGGGCCCGGTCAGGTTGTAGACCGCCCCGGCATGCCCGTCCCGGGTGAGAGCGTGCACTGCCACGGCGGCGATGTCGTGCTCGTGGATCGGCGGCATGGCTGCCGATCCGAAGGGTTCTCGCACGGCGCCATCGGCGCGGATCTGTTCGGCCCACCGCAAGGTGTTGGCGGCGAACACATTGGGGCGCAAGAAGGTCCACTCCAGGCGGGACTTCTCGAGCAGCTCTTCGATCCGCCGCTCGTTGTCTCGAACCGCCGCGGAGGACAGGTAGACCACGCGCCGCGCACGCTCGGCGATCAGGTCCACGATGTCGGGTGCGCGGTCCGCGTCGGCGAATGGCCAGACCAGGAAGACCGCGTCGACCCCGGTCAGGGCCGGGGCAACAGTGGCCGGATCGGACAGGTCCCCGCCGACGACTTCTACGCGACTCGGGAGCAGGGCCGACGAGGGCGAGCGGGTCAGGACGCGGACATCGGCGTCCGCAGCCAGCAATTGGGCGACCTGCCCGCCGACCGTGCCGGTCCCCCCGGTGACCAGGATTTTGTTTCGTGTGGACACGTGGGCCCTTCCGTGGTGGTGACCTTTCCGGTTACGACCGTAGGTGCGCGGAGTGAGCCAATCAATGCGTATCTGTGCCGAATAGATACGTGATCGTCTCTGTTGAACCGCCAGCCGATACGATGGCGCTGTGGATGTACTCAGTGATGTGATCGCGGTGATGCGCATGGGGGAGCCTCGCTCGGCGCGTGTGGAATGGCATGCGCCTTGGGGACAGCGTTTCGTGTCCGTTCCGGGATCGGCGGGATTCCAAGCGGTCCTCGAGGGTTTCTGCTGGCTGATCCCCCCGAATGGCCGCCCTGTCCAGCTCGGCCAGGGCGATGTGGTGTTCCTCCCGCACGGCAGTGGATACGCCCTGGCCGACAGCCCGTCCACACCGTTAACCCAGCCTGCCTGCGATCCGCAGCACGACCCGCGCTGGGATCAGCGCTACGCCTCCGACGTAATCGGCCGGACCGCCCAGAACGGCTCCCAGCCCGTCACGGTGACTATCTGCGGCGGGTACCAGCTCGACCCGAGCCGGGCGCATCCGCTGCTGGGCGACCTGCCGGAGATCGTGCACCTTCCGTCCAGGGCGGGGCGGAACCAAGAGGTCCGCGCCGCGGTCGACATGCTCGCGCGGGAACTCGACGACATCCGCCTAGGGGTGGACACGATCGTGCCCGCCCTGCTCGACACGCTGCTGCTCTATATTCTGCGTGGCTGGCTCCACGAACAGAGTGGGCGCAAACCGGTCAGCGGGTGGGCGGCCGCGCTCAACGACTCGGAGATCCGCGCCGCGTTGAACGGTATCCACAACGACCCAGCCAAGCAGTGGAGCGTAGCGGCGCTGAGTGCGGTGGCCGGGCTGTCCCGGGCCGCGTTCTCACGGAAATTCACCGCGCTAGTTGGCCAGCCACCGATGGCCTACCTCACCTGGTGGCGGATGGCGACAGCGGCCCGCCTGCTCCGGGACTCCGAAGCGCCTCTCGGCGCCATTGCCAGACGTGTCGGCTACACCTCCGAGTACGCCTTCGCCAACGCCTTCAAACGCCAGTACGGCATTGCCCCAGGCCGGTACCGACGCGTGATCCCAGCAACCGCTGAGCAATAGCGCACGCCAGGAATCAGATCCAGGTCAGCCGATTCCGCTGCATAGACAACTCGACGACAACCTGGCTGTCACGGATAACGGGCTGTTATCCCGGGTAACATCAGGACCGGCTTGCGGCGGACCGCTGCGGCAACCACACGAAGCACCCCCGTTATCCGGGGCAACCGGGAGAGGGCGGCGCATGGCGGGCACGGTGACCCGGATCGGAGCGGTCCCGCCACGGGCGGTGCGGTCGTCGGCCGAGGCGTTCCTGGACACGATCGGCTCGCCGAACACCCGCCGCGCCTACACCATCGCCATCGTGAAGACCGTCGACCGGCTCGACGGACACGACCCCGACGGTTCTCGCACCGACCGGCCGCTGGCGTCGGTCACCGACGCCGAGATCGGTGCGCGGGAAGCAGGACAGGTTCACTGACCTCGGATTCAGCCCAGTGGACCTCATAGGCCGGAATCGGCGAGGGCCTCGCGAACGTCGCAGACCGTCACAACTGTTGGTGCAGTGGTGTTCGTGTCCGGGGTATCCGCGTGTTCCTTCAGGCCGTTTCGGGCAGGCCGGACAGGACGCGGATGGCGTCGGCGAAGCTGACCTTGCGCTCGGGCTGTTCGGCGGCCAGGCCCATTTCGATGTACTGGCGGATCAGCATGCTCGCGGTGATGCAGTGTTCGGCGGCGGTCTCCCGGACGCGGTCCCGCATGTCGGCGGGGAGCTTCAGAGAGGTGGTGACCATGCCGGTCTCGATCTCGTCGGAGGTCGGGGGCCGCGACATCGCTCATGTCAACGCCGATGCCACGGCAACACCGATCGGTGACGAAGCCGAGGCCAAGGCGATCAACACTTATGCGCGGTGCGCTTGGACATCAGGGCGTGCTCGAATTCGGCGCTCGCGCCGAGGAACTGGAAGAACAAGAGACACTGCCTCCGATGCCCGGACTGCGACAGGCGCACACCCGAAGACGTGAAAATTCCGCATTCGATGATCGTGTGGGCGCGCCGGTGGGTTGCGGCAATGGCCCGGTAGATCACTTGCCATGATGGAAAGTGTCCCTCTACTCTTTCCATCATGGAAAGTATGGAGCGGGGGCGGCATACACGCCTAAAGAGGCACAACGGGCCTTAGAACTCCTAACAGAATGGGGCTGGTGGGGGGAATGATGCGAGATCGGTTGGTGTTCTTGTTGTGTCGCATGTGACTGGAGGTATACGACGGCACAACGTAGGCCATGGGAGATCGATGATCGGTTGTGGGAGCGTGTGGAACCCCTGCTGCCGGTGGTCCCCCGCAAGGCACGCCATCCCGGCCGCAAGCGGC
>NZ_JBIWMX010000042.1:0-56815 GCF_044766925.1 Nocardia sp. NPDC101769
AACGACCCATCGACATCACCCCAAAGGACGGAGGCCGTTCAGGCGCAACGGAAGTCGCCTGAAACAACCTCATCCACAGGATTTGACAATATCTCTAACTCGGTTACGTCGCCGAGGAGTACTTCCTGTCCGGCACGGCCGTCTCTTATCGCCCGTCGGGCCCGGCAGTTAGCGACGGGGAGTGGGCGACGGAGCCGGACAGGGTCGAGCCCTTCACAACCAGGCTCGTGGTGTACCGCCCAGTTGAGGGCTACAACGGAACCGCTGTCGTGGAGTGGCTCAATGCCTCCTCTGGCGCGGATACGCCGCCGATCTGGCTGCTGGCACACCGGCATCTCATTCGCGCCCGGATCGCCTGGATTGGGGTTTCCGCGCAGTACGCGCCGATTCACGGCGGTGGCGGCATGGCAGGGAAGGATGATACCTGGGACTCGGTCCGGCGGCCGTCACTGAAGCATTCGGCTCCGGCGCGGTACGCCAATCTGTCGCATCCCGGTGACGCGTATTGCTATGACATCTACCGGCAGGCGGGAGAACTGGTCCGCAGGCTGGTACCGGGGACCCGACAGCTGCTCGCTGCTGGACAGTCACAATCCGCAGCCATGCTCGTGACATATGTGAATGCCATTGCGCCACACGGCTCGCCCTACGATGCGTACCTCATCGACGGGCGACCGGGCTACCCTGCCACACTGACCGGGCGTATGGGAGCCGTTGCGCTGGAAGGCGGTACGCGAGTGCGCGTGGATTCGACCGCGCCGGTCCTCGCTCTCCAGACCGAGACCGACGTGGTCGGCTTTATGCGTTCGATCGACGCCCGCCAGTCCGACTCCGACTGTTTCCGGCTCTGGGAATTGGCCGGCGCCGCGCACGTGGACTCCTATAGCGTAGGAGCGTCCTTCACCGACTCGGGCAGTCTGACTGCGACGGAACTCGCCGAGCGAATGGCGCCGCGCCACAATCCACTGGGCGCCGATTTCCCCGAACCGATCAATTCCGGGCCACAGCATCACTATGTCCTGCAACGAGCCATCGCGGCGCTGTCGGAGTGGGCCGATGGCGGACCTGCTCCGGCGCGGGCCGATCGGCTCAGCGTGTCTGCCGGAAAACTGGTTCTGGACGTACATGGCAACGCGCTCGGCGGCGTCCGCACGCCATGGATGGACGTGCCGTTGGCGGTCCTGTCCGGGCTCGGACAGGACGGAGGCGGCCCGGCGGTCATGTTCGGCTGTACGCGACCACTTCCAGGTCCCGCTCCGGACAATTACCTAACAGCGTTTCGGGCGGCAACCAGCAACGCGGTGGCGGCGGGTTTCCTGCTGACCGCAGACGTGCCGGAAATCCTCGCCACAGCAGCCGCGAATCAAGCACTGAGCAACCAAGGACGCTTCCTGCCGGTCATTACCGACGACCTTGGTGGGCAGGGTGCTAGAACTTGAGGTGTCGGTGATTTCGAACGTGATGCTCGCGCCGCCCGGGGCGGCACCCAAGCGCCACGCCGACCTTCGGCGTGGCGGGCACGCGATTCAAGTCGGCAACCTCGCCACATTGCCTGAATGCCGTCGCGTTGCAATGGCATTCAGAACGCAGCTGTTCATCGAGCAGCGCGGCTCCTTGCCCATACCCCCGGGTTGACTCGTTCCTGGACAAAACCACGCCGTTACGCGCCCACGCATATTTCGGTGTCAGCAAATCGATCCGATCGGGCCTCGTCCGCAATCGCGCACCTGACCAGCAGCAGGAGATTGCGGCAAGTTGTTGTGACCAAGTCGAACCCACGGGTCAGCGATAGACCGGAGTTGACATCGACCGGCTCCGTTCCCAAGTCGTGTTGCCCCCTGGGCGAGCCGTCCAGGTGCCGGATTTCGCGGACACCCGCAGAACTCGGGGGATCCGGTCTCAGGTGTGAGCGGCACCGTCGATGCGGATTTCGGTGCCACTGATGAAGCGGCCGTCATCGGAGACCAGCATGGCGATGACACCGGCGACATTCTCCGGACCGGCCAACTCGTTCGGATTGTCCTGCGGGACAACGGCCGTCAGGCGGCCGAAAAGCCGCCAGTCGGAATCCTTCGGGAGGTAGCCGGGGGTGGCGTCGGTGATGCCGGACTTGATGCCGCCGGGCGCGACGCTCACCGCACGCAGACCCTGTTTGCCGTATTCGAGAGCCAGAGCGTGGGTGAGGCTCTGGATGCCGCCCTTGCTGGCGGAGTACGCGGCCATGTACGGGTGGGCGAAGCTCGCCGAGGTCGAACTGAAATTGACGATCGTGCTGCAGGAGTTGGTGAGCAGGGCCGGCAGGGCCTCGCGGATCATCAGAAACGTACCGGTCAGGTTTACGTTGATGATCTGGTTCCACAGATCCAGCGACGTCTCGTGGGTACGGCCGGCACGCAGCATGCCCGCGGCATTGACGAGAGCGTCTAGGCCGCCGAGGGATTCGACCGCGCTCTCGACCCCCGCGATGACCTCGGTCTCGCTGGCGATGTTCAGCTCGAGGATGGTAAATCTGGCATCGAGGCCCGCTTCGGATGCCTTCTTGCGAGTCAGCGCCAGCCCTTCGGCACTCAGGCCCGCGCCGACGACGACCGCGCCCTCCGACAGCAGGCGAAGGACCGTGGCCTGGCCGATACCGGATCCGGCACCGGTCACCAGGATACGGCGCTTTTCGAGACGGTACATGAGGACCTCTTTTACGTCTTTTGGAGTTTTCGGCACAGAATGCAACAGATAATATGATATGTAAGGAAATTTCCGCGGTGGGTGAACTGCACCCAGCCCACCCACTCGCCGAAAACAGCTATGCCACAACGACTACCGACCCCATCCACACAGCCGCGTGGATGGGGTTGCGAGCCTTCTGTCGGCCCTTCGCCACCCGACTGCAAAGGACCGCCGCCGAGAACCTGGAACCTCGACGGTTGTCCACGCTCGTTGTGCTACAACCAACTCCGTCGATCAGCGGTTCTTTATCTGCACAGGCAGCCCATCCACCATCGAGGTGATGATGCGCATCCGATGCCGGGGTTCCCAGCCCCCTCGGAGTTGGAATTTGTACCGTTGCAATATCGCTGCCAATGCTGCAACGGCTTCAATATTGGCGATACGGAAGCCGATGCATTTGCGTGGACCCAGGTTGAACGGGAGATACGCGCTCTTGTTGATCTTGTCTGTCAGGAAGCGGGTCGGATCGAACTTGTCCGGATCGTTCCAGAATCGAGGATCGCGATGGATTCCATACGGGGAGAACAATACTCGCGAGCCCTTGGGAACGAAGTATCCGCCGATTTCGTCGTCCTCGATCGCCGTGCGGACATTGGCCATCGCGGACTGGATGCGCTGCCCCTCATCGAAGCATGCCTTGAGATACGAAAGACACTCCACACTTGCATATTCGATCGGCTTGCCGTCCAGCGAGTCGACCTCCTCGACCGCGCGCGCGAGCGCCGACGGGTGGCGAAGCAGCAGAGCGAGCGTCCAGGCTGTGGCTTCGGTCGTGGTTTCGAATCCGGCGAAAATCATGCCACTCACCTCTGAGAGCAGCTTGGCGTGTTGCAGATGTGGGCATTCCTCGGCGCTGATCTCCAACATCGCGTCCAGAAGATCCGGCTCGGCGCTGGGACCATCTGCTCGCCGCTGTGCGATATACCGCTCGAGATCGGAGTGCACGGCGGCGAGTCCGGCTTGTCCCCGGCGCTGGAAAGGGCGCGGCAGGAAGGCCGGAAGATCGTGCATCATCGCGCGATTGGCGGCGTAGCGGCTGTAGTCCCGTGCGGACCGAATGTAGCTGTCCAATTCATCGGTGGCCATGGTCACCCCGAATACCGCACGCATCAACCCGTCCATGACGACGGTGCCGAGTTCATGCTCGAGATCGACCCACTCCGCGGTGTCGACGTACTTCGACCACGCATCGACGCGGGCGGTGACCCCCGCGATCAGCTTGGGGGCGACTCGCTCCAACGCATGACCGGAGAAGTGCGGGTTGAGCGGTCGGCGGACCCGCTTCCACTCATCACCCTCCAGGAACGCCAACGGCAGCGGTTGACCATCCATGAGTTCCTCGTAGGACTCGCCTTTGACGTAACGCTGATGGTGCCGGACCAGAATGTGGTCGATGTGATCCGGGTGGCTGACCAATGTCATCGGTGCTGCGTCACGCCCCGGTACCGGCAAAGTGACTACGTCGCCGTAGCGGCGCGCCACTTCGGGCATGATCGCGTACGTTTCCCGCCGCATGGACACACCCATTTTCAATAGAGTGCCCAAACTTGGTCCCGGCGGCCGATTCTGGGCCGTTGGTCGCTGAGCGACCGATGAATCCTTACTCATCCCTAGCCTCAATTCACAATGATCAAGATTGCGTCTTCACTTGCAACGCTTTTCAGGCAGGCACTAGTCAGCCACGCCTACCCCAGCTTTCTCGTCCGCAACCGGAGCCGGCACGCCGGAGGGCTGACCACCGGAGACGAAGAACGCCGCGGCGACGGCGCAGACCACCAGCAGACCGACCGAGAGGTAGAGCGAATCGGCCAGGGCCGAGCTGTAGGGCGCCTTGACGAAGTCGGGGAGACGGCCGCCTCCCGCGGACGAGCCACCGCTGGGCAGCGAATGTGCCGCCATGCGCGCGGCGAGCAGTGAGGCAATGGCGGCACTGCCGAGTGCCGAGCCGACCTGGCGGGTGGTGGCGTAGATGCCCGAGGCCGCCCCCATCTGCTCCAGCGGCAGGCTCCGCATGGTGGCGGCGGGCAGCGGTGCCCAGATGAAAGCACTGCCGATGCCACAAACGACCGATGTCACGACCAACATCGGAATGGACCCATGCGGGGTCGCGAGGGAGAGGAACCACCACACCCCCGCCGCGTACATCACAAAGCCGAACATCAACAGGTAGCGTGGCGGCACTTTGTCCGACAGCCTGCCGACCACCGGAGACAGCAAGGCGGACAGCAGAGCCAGCGGAGAGCCGACCAACGCGGCCTTTGTCGGGGACAGCTCGTGAACGATCTGCAGGTAGAAGAACGACGGCACCATCTGTGCGGTGGTTGCCGCGGTCAGACCGCTGGTGGCGATATTTCCGAGCGAGAAGTTGCGGTTCCGGAAGACGCTCAGTGGTATCAGCGGCTCAATCTTGTTGCGGCCCTGGTACACCAGGAACAGCGCGAGCACGGCCAAGCCGCCGAGAATCAGGCCCCACACCCAGCCTGCCCAGTGATAGTCGTTGCCTTCCTGGATACCGATCACCAACGCTGTCATGCCGGTCGCGACCATCACCATGCCCGGGATGTCGAAACGGTGCTTGTTGGTCGGCAGTACTGGAATCAGCCGCGCGCCCAACACCAACGCGATCACTCCGATCGGCAGGTTGACGTAGAAGATCCACTGCCAACCGCCGTTGTCGACCAGCGCACCGCCGAAGACCGGGCCGATCAGCGCTGCGATGCCCGCGACACCGCCCCACGCCCCCATGGCCGCACCGCGCTTGTCCCACGGGAAGATTCGGCCGATCACCGCCATCGTCTGCGGCGCGATCAATGCCGCGCCGAGGCCCTGGACCGCGCGGGCGGCGATCAGCGAATCGATGCTGCCGGCCAGGCCGCACCACAGCGATGCCAGCGTGAAGACCGAAAGTCCCGCCAGATACAAATATTTCGGACCAAACCGATCACCGAGCCGACCGGTGATGAGCAGCGGCACCGCGAAGGTGAGCAGGTACGCGCTGGTCACCCAGATGACCTTGGACAAGTCGGTGTGCAGGCCGGACATGATCGCCGGATTCGCCACCGCGACGATGGTCATATCCAGCAGGATCATGAAGTAGCCCACGCACAGCGCACCCAGCGCCGCCCACGGGTTGCGTTCGGTTGACACAATTGACCTTTCTTTGTTCTGTTCTTTGTTCCGAGCAGTACTAAGTGGTGCGGCGCGGCGGGTCACCAGGTCACGGGCAGCTCGACCAATTCGGCGGCCAACATGTTCTCCTGGCGGCGCAATTCGGCAGCTGGAACCGCGAGCCGCATATCGGGAAAGCGAGATATCAACTGGGAGAACACTTCCTGAAGCTCGATCCGCGCTAGCGGGGCACCGATGCAGTAGCGCAGGCCGTGCCCGAACGTCAGGTGTGCGGACGACCGCCGGGCCAGGTCGAATCGTTCCGGCTCGGGAAACGCCTCGGGGTCGAGGTTTGCGGCACTGACATCCATGAGCACAAGATCGCCCTGACACACGGTGGCGCCGTCGACTTCCATGTCGGTGCGCGCGTAGCGGGGCAGCTCGGGGCTGGACTGGCACGGCACCCGCAACAGCTCCTCGATCGCGCTCGGCACCAGAGCGGGTTCGGTGACCAGCCTTCTCCATCGATCCGGGGTGTCGAGGAGCGTCAACATCCCGTTGCTGATGGCGTTTACCGTCGTCTCGTGGCCGGCAAACAGCAGTGCCATCCCCAGCGCGGCAGCCTCCGCGGCATGCACTCCCGGAGTATCGCTGACGCGGGCCGCGGTCAGCCACGGTATGGCCTCGCCGCCGCCCAGAGAAGTTGTTCGAAGCAGTTCCTCGACTGCCCCCGGAATACGGCTCGGATCTTCCTGCAGAGCGGCCCACAGGTCAGGACGGAGCAGGAGTTGAAATACCATTTTGCTCAGCATGTGAGCGGTGGACTCGAAACCCGCAATGATCAGTCCGAACACAATCATCACGACATCGATATAGCTCAATGCGTCATGACGAATGAAATCCGAGACGACATCGTCTCCGAGATTCTCACTTCGTGTGGTGACCAATTCCATGACGCGCCGTCCCAAGCGCTTGCCGGCCGACTCCGCGCGTGCTGCGGCGTCCGGAATCGAATCATCGGCCAGCAGGGCGCAGACCCATTCGATCAATTTTTCGTCGTCATCGGCAGAAATGTTCAGCAGTTCACCGAGGACCCGAATTGAATAAGGCTTCGCCACCTCCGCCACATAGTCGATGGTGCCCCCGTCTCGCAGCGCCGACATCCGGTCGGCCATAATGGATTCGGCGCTCGACCGAATCGATCCCATTCGCTTGTTCAATTCAGCGGTCACGGTTCTGCGCAGTTTGAGATGAACAGAATCGTCCATGGTCGCGAGCCCACCCGCAAAGAGTGGGCACGCAGTGATTCGTGGCGCATCTGCGGAACGGCCGAAGTTCTTGCTGGAATAGACGGTGCGGACGTCGTCGTAGCCTGTCACCAGCCAGCATTGCCCACCGTGTGGATAGTCGAGTCGCACCGGGACACCCTGCCTCAGCGCATCGTCGAGTACCGGATCCAAGCCCAGCGATCGCGCCCCGTCGGTGGGAAACGATGAACTGGGCACCCAACAGCCAATTGATCCATGACGGACCCCCCAAATTGAATAATTATATTAAGCGTGCTCAGCGCCTGGCTACGAACCTCATCGGCCGCTCGTCCGCCTTCGGCGATTCCGCGAAGCCATGGTTCAGTAGGTAGGTGAGATGTGCTGAGCACTCCGATAGCGCCAATGGCCATGAAATCGGCGGGATATCCGCCCATTTTATGGCCCAGCTCATTTCCTGGGCGATGTCCCAGAGTGTCCGTGGCTCACCGTCGGACAGGACCTGTCGCACGTCATCGAGCCGCCGCCGGTGATGCGCGGACAACTCCTCTATTCTCTGAGGCCAGTCGACATCGACGACCTCGTGGGCCGGATAGATCGAGAAACCCTCAACCGCCAGGGTTCGCACCTTCTCCAGTGATTCCAAGTACCTGTTCAGCAGATCGTGCTCGTCGACCGGGAACACGAATTCCCCGACATGCGGGCTGGTCTTGGACAACACATGGTCGCCGGTGAACACCGCCCGCTGCCGCTCGAGGATCGCACCCATGTGACCACCAGTGTGGCCCGGCAGCCACAGGGCGGTAAGACCACCGGCCGCAGGCGTGATGACATCACCGTCACCGAGCCTGCGGTCCACTTCATCCGACATGTACGCCATCGAGAAACTTCCCCCGGCTTGCCGGTAGGCCTCCAGCGCCGGCGTCGGCGCCCCAGCCGCCGCGAGATTGTTTAATTCCCACGACAAATGGGCTTCCGCTGATTCCTGGCTGCGTAGCTGATCCATGAGATCGGCGTCGATCTCGTGCATGGCAATCCACGCATCGGATTCGGCTTTCACCCGTCCAGCGAGTCCGGAATGATCGGGATGGTGGTGAGTCAGAACTATGCCTTCTGTCTCACGAACCTCCCGACCCAGCGCGGCCAGGCCCTCGGAGAGCGCCTGCCATGCTGTGTCGTCATCCCATCCGGCATCGATGAGAATATGCCCCTGCGCGCCTTCCAGTACATATACGCGGGTCGAAATTACGGGTAGTGACATTACTGGGACTTCGATAACTCCGATGAGCCCATGGAGATCTGTCAGCGTGTTCCTCGCGGATACTTCATTGTCGCGCTGTTGATCTGAAGTCATTTCCCCAACCTTCTCCCGACCGCCCCGAGTCCATGGCACCCGACCAATGGGTGATACATCCATGTCCCGCATGCAGTCTTTCATGACAACCGGTCGCGGTCAAGCGTTTGCTTGGTTCACCAATCACATTTCGGGACAATGGCGTTGACACAGCTTCCGCGATTTCGCAAGTCGACGCGATTGACATAGATTTTGCCATTTCGCAAGTCGACGCGATTGACATAGATTTTGCCATTTCGCAAGTCGGCGCCGTTGACACAGGTTCTGCGATTTCGCAAGCGGGGAGGCGCGTCCGGCGCCGTGATCTTCGCCCCATCGGCACGCCCACCGAGGCCGTGCACCGCCTCTCCTATTACCCACTGTCGCAACTACTTTGGCCGCCGGGCCATGTTGCGAGGTGGGGGAACATGCCCTACCGTGGGACCGTGCCCCACTCCGGTGATACGGGCGTATTCCTTCTGGGCGAGTCCCGCCCAGAGGATGGGGATTCTTTCAGCACACGAGTCGATCGTGCCGACCTTCCGGAATTTCGCCATTGGTCGGCATTTCGGGGACTTAATTCATTCAAGGGGGACGTCGCATGACCATCGCGTACTTACTCGGCGGGCAAATTCCGCTCGAGAAAACATTCGTCACCGACTTCTGCGTTCGATTCCCGGCTGTCCGTGAGGTATTCGAGCAGGCCGCGGACCGGACCGGCTTGGAGACTTCCGATCTGATCGTCGGCGCGTTCGACGGAGAAGGCGAGCTCGTCCAGAGCTTCGGTGCGGTGCGCCAGGCGGCGCTGATAATCGGGATGCACGATGTGCTGGCCGACCGCGGCACCCGGCCGGATGCCATCGGCGGACTCAGCCTCGGAGGTTTGGTGAGCGCGTGTCTCGCCGGCGGACTCGATCGACAGCAACTGTTCGAGATGCTCCACTACCAACGCCTCATTCCCGAGGTGCCAGCCGACTCGCCACCGCAGGGTATGGCGGTGGCCGCGCTGGCGGAGGGTGACGATATCGAGAGGTACATCGGCCCCGTCCGGCCCGGGATCTACCTGGCCGCGGACTACGACGTCGTGCCTGGCGGCGACAAACGGGTCATCGTGCTCTCCGGATATCGAGCGGAGTTGACCGCTCTGGCTGCCGAGCAACCGCGGCGGATCCGCATGCTCGAGGAGTACGTCGGTGCCTTCCACAGCCCGCTCGTGCAGCACGTGGCGGACTTCATGGCGAAGCACGTGTCCGGTATGACCTTCTACGATCCGAAGATCACCCTCTGCTCACCCCACCGGACCGGCGTCATCCAGACCGCCGACGAGGTTCGCGAGTTCTTCCTCACCAACTATCTCAACCCGGTCGGCGTCCGCTTTCTCCTGGACGAAGTCAACCGATTCGGCGCGGAGTCGGCCATCGGGCTGGGACCCGGGATGCCCCAGCGCCTCGTCGCCGAGCCGCTCATTTTGAGCTCTGTCCTCACCGCGGACGACCTCGCCAACTTCTGAGGACCAATGGACATCAATTTCACTGCGGCACAGCAACAGTTGCGGGCCGAACTCCGAGAATACTTCGCTACCCTGATGACCGACGAGCGGCGCGAGGCGATCGCGGGCGGCCCGCAGGGCGAATACGGCCCCGGCGACGCCTTCAAGGAGATTGTCCGCCAGCTCGGCCGCGACGGATACCTTGTGATGGGATGGCCGAAGGAATTCGGCGGCCAAGGCCTTTCGATGATCGACCAAATGATCTTCACCGAGGAAGCCGCGATCGCCGGAGTGCCGGTACCGTTCTTGACGGTCAACACGGTCGGCCCCACGATCATGCGTTTCGGTACCGAAGAGCAGAAGGCTTTCTTCCTGCCGAAGATCGCCGCGGGCGAATTGCACTTCTCCATCGGGTATTCCGAGCCCGAGGCCGGCACCGACCTCGCCTCGCTGAGGACTCGGGCAGTAGCCGACGGCGACGACTACATCATCAACGGCCAGAAGATGTGGACCTCGCTGGTCGAATACGCCGACTACATCTGGCTCGCGACGCGCACCGACCCCGATGTCGCGAAGCACAAGGGCCTGAGCGTGTTCGTCGTACCGACGACCGCCGATGGCTTTTCCTGGACCAAGGTCCACACGATGGCGGGCGCGGGCACCAGCGCCACCTATTACTCCGACGTCCGTGTTCCCGCGACGTCGATGGTGGGCGGGCTCAATCAGGGCTGGAACCTGATCACCAACCAGCTCAACCACGAACGGGTGGCACTCTCGATCGCCGCACCTGTGCAGGAGGCGCTGCGTCAGGTTCACGAGTGGGCGCAGGACACCGAACTCGCCGACGGCTCACGGGTTATCGACCAGGAGTGGGTACGGATGCACCTGGCGCGGGTGCACGCCAATACCGAATATCAGAAGCTGCGCAGCTGGAAAATGGCCGCCGACGCCGATACCGGCGAACTCGCCCCCGCCGAAGCCTCGGCGACCAAGGTCTTCGGAACCGAATTCGCCACCGAAGGGTACCGGCTGTTGATGGAGGTGCTGGGCGCCGATTCGATCGTGCGATCCGACTCGGCCGGCACCCTGCTGCGCGGGCGCGTCGAGCTGTACCACCGTGCGTCGCTGATCAATACCTTCGGCGGCGGCACCAATGAGGTTCAGCGCGACATCATCGCCGCGACCGCTCTCGGCCTGCCGGTCACTCGTTAAGGACATCACATGGATTTCAAGCTCACCGAGGCACAGCAGGACCTCGCCGGGCTCGCCAAGCAGATTCTCGGCGACTGGTCGGACAAGAACGACAACAGCGGACGATCCGCTTCCGGACTCCGCGACGCACCCGGTTTCGACGCGGACCTGTGGCGCACGCTGGCCGGTGCGGGTCTGCTCGACGCAGCACTGCCGAAGTCCGTGGGCGGCAGCGGGTTCGACGTGCTCGAGCAGGCTTCGGTCCTGATCGAGATCGGCCGATCCCTCGCGCCCGCACCGTATTCGAGCAGCATCGCCGTCGGCGCCTCCGCGATTGCCGAGTTCGGCGACGACAGCCTGATCGGACGCTACGTCGCGCCGGTGCTGCGCGGTGACGCGACCATCGCCGTCTCGGTTGATGACGGCACCACCGGCCCAGCTCCCTTGCGCTGCACAGAAACCGACGCCGGTTGGACGGTCAGCGGCAGCCGAACCAACGTCACCGCAGGTGCTTTCGCTACCACCTTTCTACTCGAAGCCACCACAGCCGATGGTCCGGTCCTGGTACTGATCGATCGTGCCGCAGCCGGTCTCACCACGACTACGCAACGCCTGGTCGACGCCGACGATGCCGCGTTGCTAGAGCTGGACGATGTCGCCGCCGTCGTGCTGAGCCGAAAGGACGGAGTCCAGTGGGTGCGCCGCCGCGCGACCTTGGCGTGGTGCGCGTGGCAGCTCGGGGTATTGGAGAAGGCATTGGCGCTGACTGCCGAGTATGCCCGCACCCGCAGGCAATTCGACAAGCCGATCGGATCCTTCCAAGCGGTGCGAACCCGCCTGGCCGACGCCTACATCGACGTGGAGGCCGTACGGTTGACGCTCTGGCAGGCCGCCGCTCGGGAGGCCGCGGGCCTGCCCGCTGGGCAAGAGATCGCTACCGCGAAGTTCTGGGCCGCCGAGGCCGGGCACCGGGTGGCGCACACCGCCGTTCATATCCACGGCGGTGTCGGGATCGACACCGACGGGCCGATGAACCGTTACTTCGTGGCGGCCAAACGTGCCGAGTTCAGTCTCGGCGGCGCCACCGCCCAGCTCCGCGTCCTGGGCACGCTTCTAGCACCTCCGCCCGCCTGAGCACGGCAGTGGGCGGGTTGCGTGTGTGCGGGCGCGCCGATTGCGCAGTTCGCGGCCGCGGTCATCACGGGATCCGCGCCAAGCCCTTTCAGTCGTTCGCCCACTCCAGGGGGAATTCATGTCCAACTCCAACCGCTATCCACTGACCGCCTACCAGCGAGACATTTGGACCGTCGCGGAGATGTACTCCGGACAACCTGCCTATCTGTGCTGCGCGGCATGGCATTTGACGATCGCGGTCGACGAGGCGGAGTTGATGGCGGCCGTCGAGCGAACCTTGATTCGGAACGACGGCGTGCGCATGCGTTACGGTGTCGTCGACGGCATTCCTTACCAGGAACTTTCACCCGAGCGGCAGCCTCCGGTGCAGCTGATCGACGTCACCGGAGGTGACGACCCAGAAGGCGAAGCACACAGGCGAATTCGGGCTCTCACCGGCTCAGCGATCGATCTCAACGGTCCGGAACCGTTCCGCCTGACCATAATCCGAGCCGCTGCGCAGTCGTACTATCTGGTCACCACGTCCCATCACGTGACGGTTGACGCAACCGGATTGCGCATCCTCGGCGCGCAGATCATGACCGACTATACGGTCACCACGAAGACCGGCACTCCGCCCGAGCTCCCGAGCGCTTCTTTCGTCGAGTGCCTGGCCATTGAAGGCGCCTACCGGGCGAGTGAGCAGTACCGCATCGACCGCGATGCCGTTGTACCGCGGCTACGCTCGGTCACACCGACGCTATTCGGCCATCGACACGATACGGATGGGGTTGGGTCGGCCACTGCCAGGACATTCACACTCGACCGGGCGCTGGTCAACCGTATACGCGCCGCAGGCATCTCCCTGTACCCATACTTTCTCGCCATGCTCGGGATCTACCTGTCTCGGGTACTTCGTGCCGAAGAAATCACCATCGGCATCCCGTTCGGCAACCGCAACAACTCGGTCGAAAACGCCGCCGTTGGCAATTTCGCCAATACGCTCCCGGTGTTCCTTGATATGGGCACCTACCCGACGGTTGCCGAACTCGTCGGCGCGGTGAAAGCCGATGTGCGTCAACTGAAGCAGCATCAGCGCTACCCGCTCGGCGATCTCGTGGGTGAGTTGCGCCGGGTCGGCAACCCGGCGCGGCAGCTGTTCGACGTCACCGTCGCCTACACGCGTTCGCCGGCGATCCAATATCAGCTCCGGGACCCGCGCCCGCAAGCATTCGACCGCCTCACCACACCATCCGCGACATCATCTACCACGGCCTCGGCAGCGAACCCACACACCGCAACCCACCAACACCCGAGGAATCCACCGACCCGAACTAGCCTTCACAGCACGCTCAGTTCGGCATGCGGGTGCGTCCGACTGGCCACAGCCCTAGCGCGGCGTCAAGCCGAGGTGCTGTGGGAGATCACCAGATGGCAGGCATCCCGACGGATCGAACCTGCGGTCACGCCCCAACTGACACCGTCGGCAACCTCGACCAAGGGGATTGACGAACGGTCAGGAAGCAGCTCTGCAGTTGCCCACTTTACCCATCCGCAGCAATCATTCGGCAATCTTCCACAAGAGGGGTGCGCCCTTCTCATTTCCAATCCTCAATCATGGGTAAAACGAAAACTGGACAAGCGACCCAGACACTTCTCGACCACAGAGCAGCGGACTTCCA
Source organism: Nocardia sp. NPDC101769 (assembly GCF_044766925.1). Classification (NCBI taxonomy): domain Bacteria; kingdom Bacillati; phylum Actinomycetota; class Actinomycetes; order Mycobacteriales; family Nocardiaceae; genus Nocardia; species Nocardia sp. NPDC101769. The sequence continues at coordinate 13,906 of NZ_JBIWMX010000042.1, forward strand.
CCAGCCTCAGCCAATATCACGGCCACCACCAGGGATTGTCACCAACACTGCCCCGCGGATGGATCCCACTCCCCAACCCAGCCAATCACGTATTCTAGTGCCCATGAACACGAGCCCCAGGCTCGTGGACCGGGTTTTTGTGCTCAAGTCCCGATGGCCCTGCGGCCGCTCGCGACGGACAGGCTGTCGGCCGTTCGGCCGACAGCCGAATTCAGCCGCATGGACGTCGTGGCGGATAGCGAGTGGCCGCGAACATTGATGTATGACAGCGGTTTTGAAGCATTACCGGACAATCGTCGTCGGAGTCAATGGGTCTGCCGCGTCGGACCTGGCGGTCGACACCGCCGCCCTGATCGCGTCCGAAAACGATGCGCGGCTGGTCCTCGTCACCGGCTACCTCGGCAGCCGGCATCCTACGATTCTGGACGACATCCTCAAGCGGGACGCCTACCTCATCCACGGCGGCTCCCCGGCCGAGGAACTGGTGCGCCAGGCGGGCGAGCGGGCGGCGGCCCTGACGGGGCGTAGCGTCACGCGCTGCGCGATCGCGTCCACCCCGGACAAAGCATTGGTCTCGGCAGCCGCCGAGACCAATGCGGATCTGATCGTGCTGGGCGATGGCGGAACTCGCCGCTACCGGCGCTTCGGGCTGCCTACGCTGGTGGACGCGGTCGCCCGCAAGAGCACGGTCGACATGCTCGTCGTCTCACTGCTCTCGGGAGACCGGCGAATGGTCCAGCGAGGCGCGCCCACGCTCAAGCGTCCGTTGACCGTGGCCTGGGGTGGACTTCGGTCAGCAGCCCCCGCATGATCGCAGTCGTGACGGCCGCGGTGCGGTCGGAGACATCCAGCTTGGCGAAGGCCCGGGACAGATGGGTTTTGACGGTCGCCTCGCTGATGTGCAGAAAACTCCCGATCTCCAGATTCGTCATGCCGCGGGCCACGCAGGTGAGCACCTCCAGCTCACGGGAGGACAGCGTCGCCTGAATAGGTTTGCGCGCATGCTGGAACAAGCGGCCCGCGACGGACGGAGCCAGCACCGTCTCGCCTCGGGCGGCCGACCGCACCGCCTGAGTCAACTCGGCACGCGTCGCACCCTTCAGCAGGTAGCCCACGGCCCCTGATTCCACTGCCCGCAGAATGTCGGAATCGGTCTCATAGGTGGTCACTACGACGATCTTGGCACTGGGAAGCAGTACCCGAATCCGCTCGGTAGTGGTGGCTCCGTCGAGACCGGGCATGCGCAGGTCCATCAGCACCACGTCGGGCCGCACCGTTTCGATCGATGCCAGTGCCTCTTCACCCGAGCCGGCCTCCGCTACGACGGATATATCGGCATCGGTGTCGAGCATGCTGCGCAAGCCCTCTCGGACCATGGGATGGTCGTCCACCAACATGACAGTGATCACGCGGGCACCTCCAAACGTACTGAGCTGCCCGCCCCCGGCCGGCTCGCTATGACCACCGACCCACCGATCTGAGCCACCCGCTCCCGCATCCCGGACAATCCGTAACCATCGTGGTCCCGCTCGGGATCGAAGCCGATTCCATTGTCCGTCACCGCAAGTCGAATGACCTCGGCGGCATAGGACAATTCGACTCGCACATCGGTGGCGTTGGCGTGCTTGCGGATATTCGCCAATGCCTCTTGAGTTGCCCGCAGCAATACCACCTCGACTGCAGTGGGCAACTCCGGCAACTCCGGTGTGGCCGTGACGGTTACCGTGATCTCGGTTTCGTCGGTGAGCCGGTCGCAGTGGCGTCGAATGGATTCCACCAGCGAACCACGGACCAACGCGGTCGGCGTGAGTTCGGTGACCATGGCCCTTGCCTCCCTCAGATTCTCTTGCGCCGTGCTGCGGATCAGGTTGCTCTGCCGTCGGGCGGTCGCGAGCTCGGACTCCGCCGGCGGTCGCCCGGAGGTTTCTGGTTCCAGGGCAAATTCGATGATCTGGGCCAAAGCCACGATGCTGGCGAAACCCTGAGCCAACGTATCGTGAATCTCTCGCGCCAGCCGGGCACGCTCGGCGGCCGTGCCAGCCTCACGGGACAATCTCGCTACCTCTTCGCGGCTCGCCGCGAGTTCGTCGAGCAGCGCTGCCTGTTCACCGCTCTGGGTGCCGATCCACACCATCGATACGCCGATGATCGGGCTCATGACGAACGCCACCAATGAGATGGCAATGGCTACCGGCAGCAGCGGCGAATGCAGGCCGTAAGTGATCAGGCCGAGAATGATCGGCAGCACGTTCACCAGCAGCGCCATGGTGACCGCACCGGTCAGCGGCAGTGTCATGAATAGAAGCGGATAAACCATGGGCTGCACCGCGACAGCTCCCGGCGCGAAATACAGCCCCAGAACGTACAGCCCGATTAGCCCGCCGGAGAACAGCCAGGCACGCGGACCGAAGGCACGGGCCTCCAGGAAGCTATGTCCGAATGCGAAATACCACGCGGCTATGCCGGCCATGGCCGCGGCCGCACCGAGGCGATTACCCGGACTGTAGCGATCGAGCAGGATTACCACCAGAACGGCGTTCGCGCATCCCCCGACCAGGTACACATCCCACAATCGCCGCCATATCGAGGAATTCCAGTACAGCGGCATTCGCCCGGGTCTAGCGGTTTCCCTCCCGTCCACTGGTCGAACCTAACACGGAAGATCAGCTCGGATGCCATTTATCCGGCCCAGTGTCGTTGAGCCACAGTACGATTCGATGCGTGAACACCGAGCACCGACGGGTTTTCGTCGAACAGCTCATCGACGCCGCACCAGCGGTGCCTACATGCAAGTCACATGCAAAGTTGGGGGGCTACGGCTCGGGCGCGTCCTCGACCGGTTCGAGCAGAGGAAACTGGCTCAACCAGGCTTTCAATGCGCCTGTCTCGTTCACCAGCCGATTCGCCAGTTTTTGGCCGTGGTGGTTCATGATCTCCCCGACCACCGTCACCGGCAGCGAGTCTGTGTCCTCGCCGGAGAAGAACCAGTCGTGGTCGATAGCGGTGACGAGTATCGAGAGGTCCTCGCCGATCACGCCATTGATTTCCAACCGCTCTCCGATCCGCGGCAGCACCGGACCATAGGCGTTGAACGAGATCGAGTCGTCACCGTCGGCCCTTTCGACCAGGATCCAGACCCGGTAGCGCAGCAGCCCGTCGGTACCGACTGTGCTGTCAGACATCGCCCTCCCCCTTCGTGTCGAGTGCAGCATGGCAGCCACGCGGCCGCTATGCAGCCGCTATCCGCGAAAAGGAACCGAGTCCGGCGCCGAACCGTCGGACACAGGCAGTGAGGCGCACCTCCGTGGGGGTACGATTTTTGAAGATCCGGGCTAAAGGGTGCTGTCGAGGTCATCGGCGGCATTCAGCAGCGCTGCCGCTATGCGGCGGGCCTCAGGGCCGGTCAGCTCCGTTGTTTCGCCTTCGCGCACCGTCAGGCCCACAGCCAGTCGGCGATCGAAGCGAGTGTCTTTGGCGCACAACTGTACTCGGACTCTGCTACCGGACAGTTGCGGCCCTATCACCGGCACCGTCCACGGCCGACTGCTGTGCCACTGTTCGGCCCTTGGGTCCATCGCCTCGTCGTGCTGTCTACACCACGGAGGGCAGGGATGGGCCTGCATAAGGCCATCGGCCAGAATTCGGGAATCCCATAAATCACCGCCGGCTACGAGAGCTTCGGCAAGCTGCCGAGCCTGTGCCGCGGTCATTTCGGAATAGACGCGGCTCGGCGCAACCAAATCGATCCAGCTGTATCGCAGCCCATGACAGTCGTGAGCGTTCAACTGCACGAACAACACTGGAAGCCCGGACCGCGCCGATATCTCGACCAGCACTGGCCGCTCCCGGCCACAATGGTGACCGCCATCGCCGGGTGCGAACGGATCCGGGTCGTCGTGCTCTACGCACCACGCCGGACACGGCAAAACCGTGGACATCTCTTACCAATCCCTGTGCACGCCCTTCTGCGAGGGCTGCGCCCCCTTCGCGCAGCCCTGGCAGCGGGGTCCCCGTCCTCCTCCTGCGAGGCAGGGAAACTGTCGGGCTCCGCACCATTCAGGGCGCTTCCGATATACGCGGAGCCGAATAACTACTCACCGACTCTGAGGTTGGTGTCCGAGGAGCCGGTGCGAGGGAAATAAGAACATGCCTGGATCGCGGTGGTAAAGACGCCGGGCGCACGCTGGTCAGAGGTACCACTGGCCAGTGGTCGATTCGAAATATGCGGGACCCACTCTCCTACTTGGTTTTCCGGTGTGCATGGGCTCAAACTCATTCGGGCTGTATCGCTTCCCGGGGAGTATCGTGCTCGCCGTGAACGCTGGCTACACTGCACTGGGGGAAACCGAGATTGACCAGTTGCTGGCCCCCAACCTCGCCGACTTCGTCCGAACCCACCGCACGACTCCGAGGCACCCGGACCATCCCCGCGGCTTCAGCCGTCCGGCACTGGCCGGTCTCTGTGACGTGAGCGCCAGCTACATAGCTCAGATCGAGCAGCGCGAGAAGACCTCACCAAGTCCCGAAGTGGTGGACGCGATTGCCCGCGCACTGGGGCTGACGCCCGCCGAACGGCAGCACATGCACAATCTCGCTGCACCTAAGACTCCGGGCCCGCGTACCCACACACCAATGCCGGTCGCCAGGATGCGTGAACTGATCTCCGATGATCTACGCGCTGCTGCCGACGGCCTGGCTCCACATCTGTCGGGGTATATCGATGAGCGATGGAATGTGTTGTGGGCCAACCAAGCCTACGACCGCGCGTATCCACGGCTATCGGAAGTGGAGAACATTCTGGTCTGGTTCTTCCTGGTCCCGGAGTCGCACAACGTAATGATCGAATGGGAGGACGAAGCCCGGCTGACCGTGAACTGGTTCAGATGGCACATGGGCAGGTACCAGAATCCACAGTGGGCTCTGGATCTGCTCGGCAGGCTCAGCTCATGCGCGGCCTTCCGGGCAATGTATCGAGCCGAGCGCGTCGACTTCGAACGCCACCAGCCCTTGATGCACCTGCGTGACCCGGCTACCGGAGAGCCCTACAGTGTGCGGGTCCGGATTACCGATGTGCCCAGCGTAGATGCACCGTTTCAGTGGTTCATCGGCATACGCCAGTCGTTCAGCGGGCCGCCGAGTTCGCCAACCGACTGAGGAATCCGCCGATCGCATCGTTGACCAGACCTGGGGCCGTCCAATTGGCTGCGTGGCCGGCACCGGGAATCGTCATCACGGGACCGGACCCGGTCAGTCCGGCAGCCAACGCACCGGACTTGTCGGCAGTGCTCGAGGCGTCGAATTCGCCGCGTAAAACCATTGCGGGACAGGTGATCTCACCCAACCGGTCAAGGAGAGACTCCCGTTCGGTCAAGCAGGCGGCCGCCTGAACGATCGCTGAACGGTCACTGGCCGCCCATTTAGCGCGCCACGGCCCCTGATCGGCCGCCGTGCCGCCGATCAGCTGTGGCGCCAAACCGTCTGCCAGACTTGCAAGTGGCACTTCAGGATTCGTCCAGGCGTCGAACAGCTCGCGATACTCGGCCTTCTGCTCGTCGGACGAGTCACCGGCCTCCGTGTCGAGCAGGATCAGTGCCTCCACGCGCTCCGGTGCGAGCAGCGCGGCGCGTAAAGCCGTGTAACCGCCCTGCGACATTCCCCCCAGAACTGCGCAGTCCACGCCGGCCGCGTCCATCACGGCCAGCAGGTCGCGCGCCGAATCCCAATAGCTGAAAGACCGATGCGGCTCTGTAGCAGTGCCACCGTGCCCCCGGGCATCCCAGCACAGCACCCGAAAGCCCTTCGCTTCCAGATACTCCACCTGCGGTGCGAACATCGACAGGTCCATGAAGAATCCATGGCTCAACACAACGACTGAGCTGCTGCGACCACCAGAGTCGGTGTAGAAGATGCGAGCCCCATCGGTACTGACGTACGGCATTGTCGTAGCGTAACCGTGCTTTCGGCCTACTGTCGCGGCCCGAGCACACTCTGTCCAGAGGTGGGTCCGACCGGACAGCATGGCGAAATCCGCAATAGCGCAGGTCAGTTCAGAAGTACCAGGGGTAGGGTTTCCAGTCGGGCTCGCGCTTGTCGAGGAAGGCGTCGCGGCCCTCGACCGCTTCGTCGGTCATGTAGGCCAGGCGGGTCGCTTCACCGGCGAAGAGTTGCTGGCCGACCAGTCCGTCGTCGGTGAGATTGAACGCGTACTTCAGCATCCGGATGGCCTGCGGCGACTTGCCGAGAATCTCGGCGGTCCACTCCAGTGCGACGTCCTCGAGCTGCTCGTGATCCACGACCGCGTTGACCGCACCCATCTGGTGCATTTCCTGCGCGGTGTAGGGCCGCCCCAGGAAGAAGATCTCGCGAGCGAACTTCTGGCCCACCATCTTCGCGAGGTAGGCACTGCCGTATCCGGCGTCGAAGCTGCCCACGTCGGCGTCGGTCTGCTTGAACCGCGCGTGCTCGCGCGAGGCCAGGGTGAGGTCGCAGGTGACGTGCAGGCTGTGCCCGCCGCCCGCCGCCCAGCCGTTGACCAGCGCGATGACCACCTTGGGCATGAAACGGATGAGCCGCTGCACCTCGAGAATGTGCAGTCGCCCGGCGCGCGCCACATCCACGGTGTCGGCGGTGTCGCCCGAGGCGTACTGGTAGCCGCTGCGCCCGCGGATGCGCTGATCGCCGCCGGAGCAGAAGGCCCAGCCGCCGTCCCTGGGACTGGGGCCGTTCCCGGTGAGCAGCACCGCACCGACGTCGGGGCTCATACGGGCATGGTCGAGAGCGCGATACAACTCGTCGACAGTGTGCGGCCGGAAGGCATTGCGTACCTCGGGGCGATCGAAGGCGATCCGTACCGTGCCCTGCTCGACGTGCCGGTGGTACGTGATATCGGTGAGGTTCTCGAATCCCGGGACGACATTCCACAAATCTGGCTTGAAGGTCATCGTGCCCACCCTAGTCAAGTTCACATTTCGCGCGATCCACGACCCAGGTCCCCCTGGCAATGGCGAGCCGAAATGCTGTGCAATACACCACTTCTCGCCTGGTACAGCTCACGTTGCTCGACATACGTCGCGCATAGTCCGCATATCAAAGCGTTCGATCTAGTTGTATTCTGAATGGACCCAATGAGGATGGCTGGCAGCGAGGTGGTCGTCGATCGCGGCCTCGACCAGCTCCCGCCAACGCGGATTGCTCTGGGTGGTGTTCTCGTCGCGAAACCATCGGCAACCAACCGTAGGGCATAAGAATCGATAGGTGCCGAGATTGTCAATGCGGCCGCCCAGGCTCACGGGGCGCTTACGACTCGCACCAGTGTCGCGACGACTGTCGAAGGCTGAAAGTTCGTCTCCCACTCCAACACTCAATCACAGGCGGACATGCAGGCGACACTTACGAACCGTGTGGTACGTGATCTTGTGACAGGCGGGCCCTCGTTTGGACCGTGCACAGCTTCGTCGCTCTCGACCGGCGCTCGACGATTTCAATGCTGTACTGCGGCGCTGGCTCGATCACCGCTGACGTTGCATCGAGCATGTGCTGTGCCACGTTGCGGGCCAGCAGGTTTCAATCATCTTGGCTAACTTGCTCAACGCGGGGGGCACCCGTAGGGTTCGGTCTGGGCCGACCTGCATACCCCCAAGCAGCGTTGGCCCACGAGATGGTGGCCAGTTGCAGCTTGAACTGCTGTCGGCCGCCGACGATGTCGATGTCGCCGGGTCAAACTCCCCCCTTCACCCGGCGGCATCGCTCTGTCGAATCGGTCATTCACGCGAGTCCTGCCCGTGGGGTCTTCCCGGCACTCCGGCACAGCCATTCGATTCGGCCGAGGCTCGGCCGCATCCCCCGCTCTGTCTGCCCGGTACCGAATAAGGCTTGCGCATGAGAAGCCGGATCGAACAGGAGATCGAAGCCCATTTGCCGTGATCGTCGGCAGCATCCGCCGCCACTCGCCGAGCACGTCGGCGACGAACCCGTCCACCCGCGACTCATGGACGAACACGTAGTCCGGACACAGGCAGACCTGACGCGAGTCCACCAGGCGCGCCGCGGCCACGCCCCGCGCAGCCATGGTCGGCGGCCGCTTCGATGACGACCGGATTCTTGCCGCCGAGCTCGAGGGTGACCGGGGTCGGTTCTCATTCCGCGCCCGAGCCGTGCTCGCCGGTTGCGACGGCCGGCTCACGCGCCGTGCGCATGATCGAACTACACCTGCGCTGCCTGGACCTCGTCCTGGACGGCCTGACAAACCCGCCGCGAGGCGGCCCCCTCGCCCGACTGGGCCGAGCTGCGACACCTGTGGGCCCCTGACCACATTCGAGCGATCGGCACCGCGACCACCTGAAATCCACTATCCGCGAGGTCGCCGCGGCACTGTCTGCGCTCAGGCGCTGAACCGCACCCCATCCAGCCGAGTCGGCCATGCACGCAGCGGACCCTTCCAGAAGGTGAATGCCTGCGGCTCCTATCCTGCAGACGCGCCGCGTCGTGTCGGACGGATTTGTGCCTCCCGGCCCTTGTCGACCGATGCCTCTATTGGTCGGGGGCGGCAAAAATAGGTATGTCATGGGTAGTTCTGCCGTCGCGGGTAGGGCCGTCTGTGACGCAGGCTCGACAGTGACAGCGCAGGCAAGAACTGGCGAGGATTCCGATGTTCGACCACAAGCCGGAGAACCCACAACACATCAACGACCCCTCCGGGCGCCACGGCGGTGCGACCTTGATGATCCGGCGTTGCACCAACTGTGCGACGCTGGTCGCGCCGATGACCAATACCTGCTCATCGTGCCGATCCACCACTCTGGACTGGGTACCCTCCTCCGGCACCGGGTCGATCGTGTCCTGGAAAGTGGCGCACCACCCATCGAACACCGGGACCTGGGAGCAGTCGACGGTCGCCATCGTCGAACTCGACGACGGCCCCTGGATCTACTCCACGATCGACGGCGAGCTCCCACCACCGTCCGACCAGCCGATCCGTGTCCGATACGAACCCGACCCGCCCGAGGACCGGTTCCCGGTTTTCGTCATCGACTCCACCGATCCCCGGCTCCCGCACGGCACCACCCCGCCCGCGAATGACCCGAACAGCCCACAGCCGGTGACTTCCCCCGCGACACACACCACCCACGACCCGGGATGGGTTCGTTCGTCGATGACATACTGCGAGTTTCTGGCGGCGAACAAATCGCTCGACACGGACGCGAGATCCGTGGTCGAGTTCGCCATCCGACGGGCCCCGTCAGGCGGCGCCAGCGCCGGCGAGCTACTCGTCGCCTTCGGCGTCACCCGCTGGCGGTTCGTGCAGATGATTCGCGAGGCCCTTGTTCAACGTCCCGGCGACACTCGGGATGCGCGAACGCTCAAACGCAATCTGCTGGACTCGCTGTCATGGGCGTGGCGCGCCTACCCCGACTCCTCGGCTGCTTACATCCCCGGCTAGCACCACATTGGTGCGTATGCCGCTGACATCGGGATCCAGAGCACAGATATCGGCAGATCATCGGCATGCCGCGGCTGCTGAGTGCACCTCGATGCGCATACGGGCTTACTGTTAGCGACTCTCTCACGCCTGCTGTGTCCGGCGTTCAAGCCGGGACGCGGTCGGGTCCCTGGAGGATTGACAGCCGGACGGCCCCAAGCACCACTGCTCGGTGCGGCAATCCGAGCCGGCCCCGCTCCGGCTCGCTCGCCCAGTGCCAACCCGGATCATGGTCGGAGGTCGGCAGCATGATGTGGCTGCCGCGGTCCGGCATGGTTACGCCGTTCTCCTGCAAGAAGGTTCGAAGTCGCTGAGGTACGGGGCGATACGGGAGGGGCGGTGCGACAAGGAAGGTCCAGAAGCGGTCGCGGGGGTCGGCGACCACGGGCGTGGACGGCAGCCAGGACAGCCGCAGGCGGACCCGGCCGCCCAGTGATTCGGGCAGCGCCAGCGCCTCGACCGCGGCGCCGACGGTGAGCAGCGGGCGGTCGGCGTACATCTCCACCGGGAGTCCATAGCGCGACCTCAGCACATGGGCCGATTCGTGAGGGGAACAACACGATTCGAACATCGGAACCTCCAGGCGCGCGACGAGGGGTGCACCCGGCGCCAGAGGTGTCCGCGGGTTCCCGTGGCCGACGCGAGGCATGAACGGAGGATTCGCGTCGAATGCGGACACCGGACGATTGGAGGCTCGTCGACCGGCACCGAGTGCGAGAACCATTTCAGCCGTGAACGGTGCCACGGCGGTGACACCCGGATGGCATCCGGATGTCCGGCTGTAAATCTGTGTCCCCCAACAACGAACCGGCGGCCGTGAGGAAACTCACCAACGAAACAGACCACCCCGTAAGACCTTTCACGAACACGTCAACAGGCTCTTGCGGAGCATCTCGGCTACACGCTCAAAGACCGGGCGCGCCGCGTTGGCGGTCGAGTCAGAAGCTTTGCGGTTCAGCTGGCATGTACTGAGAATGCCGCTCGCTGATCCGTGGTGGGCTGCCGGAAGCAGCCCACCACGTCCAGTGTGCGGCGTCGATCAGACGGTCGCGAGGTCCGCGGCAAAATTGCGCAGCGTCTCCACCGAGGCGATACCGGCCGCCATGGCGGCGAAGTTGTACAGCGACAGCGGCCCGAGCATCTGCAGAAACTCCGATTCGGCGAGGGCGGGCAGGTGCTTGCGCACCAGCTCGAGCGCCGCCGGATCCGACATGAGCACATACAGCGGCGAATCCAGGGACAGCCTGCCCGCGGGGAATTCGTCGCGCGGGGGCAGCTGCTCCATAGCGATCAGGGCTTGGTCACGCTGGGCGCGCGCCAGCAGATGCTCGGGCCCGACCGGCCCGTGCTCGGGCAGGCCGAGGCGCTGGAACTGGCTCGGCGGCGCCTCATTGGCACGCATCAGGTCGACCATGAGCTGCGCCATGCGCAGTTCGATCTCGTCGTCCGCCAAGGGGTTCAGCTGTTGCGGATCGGCCGACAGGTCGAACAGGAGTGTGCCGTGCATATACGAGTTGACCAGACTGTGTCCGGACATGCGCAGGGTGCGAACGCCCTTGGTGAACCCGAATGGCTCGGCCAGCTCCAGATCGGCCAGCTCGGCGGGCGAGAAGCGCCAGCGCATGTGTGTGGGCATCAACGTATGTTCCTGCAGCGGAAGGTTATCCGGTGTCGAATTCGCACGCATGTACACATAGCGGCCATCGGTGACATTGACGTGGCCACCGAACATTCCGAACAGCGCGCCGGCGCGGATCTCGGTATCCGCGGCGACCGGCAATGGCGCACCCTGCGTGTCGGCGGGGATCCGGACGCCGAAGAAGTCGAGCAGAGTGGGAGCCAGATCGATGGTCTGCACCAGCGCCTGCCGCCGTTCCCCCGCGGCCCGGGTGCGCGGATCCCACGCGAACAACGGCAGGTGCACCAGCTCGTTGTACCAGGGCTGCACCGACTTTCCCCACCAGCCGCGTTCGCCGAGCAGGAAGCCGTGGTCGGTGTTGACGATCAGCATGGTGTCGTCCCACAGGTTCAGCTCGTCCATCATGTCGAGCACCCGGCCCAGCGAGTGATCGCACATCGACAACAGCGCCGCGTATTCGTACCGAGCGTGCTGCGCCTCGTCTTCGGTCTCGGTGACGCGCTTGTAGTCGGGCCAGTCGAAGTGCGGGCCGTCGTAGTCGTGCGGGTAGAGGTCCTTGTAGTTCTTGTGGCTGAAGAACGGCTCGTGCGGATCGAAGGTCTCGATCTGCACGAACCAGCGGTCGGCGGCGGCATTGGTGCGGATGAACTCGAGACCGGCGTCGAAGGTCAGTGTCTGCGAATGCTCCGCCTCGGTCGGCATGTGACTGCGATTCACCCAGTCCTGCAGATAGGCCGGCATCCGCATGGTCTTCAGATCCTCGGCCGGCATCTCCGGGGGTGCGACCTGCCCCTTCCACGGATCGCCCTCCTGCCCGCGGAAGAACTCCCACGTGCTGTAGCGGCCGTGGTAGGTCGCGCCGCCGTCCTCCCAGTAGTGCGGATGATCGCTGGCCAGATGGGTATGAACCCCGTTCTGCTTCAACAGTTCCGGCATGGAATCGTCGAACGGCTCCAGCGGACCCCAGCTCCGGTGCAGGAAGTTGTAGCGGCCGGTGTGGATCTCGCGGCGGGCGGGCATGCACGGCATGGACCCGGCCCAGGCGTTGTCGAAAGTGACGGCACGTTCGGCGAGCCGGGCGAAGTTGGGCGCGTGCGTCCAATCACACCCGTACGGCGGCAGCATGCGCCGGTTCAGGCTGTCGAACATCACCATGATGGCTTTCACAGGCAGTCTCCTGGTCTGCAGGGTGTAACGGGAGAAGACGGTGCGGCAGCGTTTCGGCCGTCGCGTCCGGGCTTGCCACGCAACGGAATCCGGCATGGCCGGTGGAGCTGTCAGGGGTATTGGCCGAGCGGGCCGCGACCCGATAGCGGAAGCAATAGGAGTCGTGGCACATGTGCGAGCCGCCGCGAATCACCTTGCTGTCTCCGGTGTTCGGGCCGGACGGGTCGATGGTGAGGCCGGGCCGTTGGCCGGTGGTCCACCAGTCGGCGCACCACTCCCACACGTTGCCGCAGGTGTTGTAGAGCCTGAATCCATTGGGCTCGAAGGCATCTACCGGCGCGGTGCCGCGGTAGCCGTCGGCGGCGGTGTTCTTGGCCGGGAAGCTGCCGCGCCAGATATTGCACCGGTATTCGCCACCGGGGTCGAGGTCGTCGCCCCAGGGGTAGCGGGCTCCGGCCAGGCCGCCGCGAGCGGCGTACTCCCACTCCGCTTCGGTGGGCAGCCGCTTGCCCGCCCAGGTGGCGTAGGCGTGCGCGTCGTTCCAGGACACGTGGACGACCGGATGGCGGCCGCGGCCGTCCAGATCGCTGCCGGGGCCTTCGGGCCGATCCCATTGCGCGCCGCTCACGCCGCACCACCACGGGGTGCGCTCCGGGCGCGGGGCGTCGCGGCGCAGCGCGGCGGGCAGGAACCCGGCGAAGACATAGGACCAGCCGAGCCGGTCGGCGTCGGTGCGGTAGCCGGTGTCCGTGATGAACTCGGCGAATTCGTCATTGGTCACAGCGCACGCGTCGATCAGGAACGGGGACAGCCGGACGGGCCGCACCGGGCCTTCACCATCGCCCGGATAGCCGACCGCGTCGGCGGTGCCCATCAGGAATTCCCCGCCCGGCAGCGCGATCATGCCGGTGGTGTCCAATCGCCCACGCGTGACCGCCGGGACGAACGCCTCCGGCGGGCTGTCCGAGCTCGAACGCGACGGCGGGCAGCAGGTCGGCCGAGAGCCACCGTGGGCGTGATCGGCTGGATTCATCGGGCTCTTTCACCTTTCGGACTCTGGTCACGGCCGTCGGAGTCCTGCCTGCGGTTTCATCGACTCATTATGTCACAAGTGTCATAGTCAATCGTACTCAACTATTGGAATGCATGCCACAGAGCCGGCGCGGACGCCGGAAGGGACCGCCAATGAAAAATCATCTATGTCGACGTCGACACCCTGCGGGCCGATCACACGGGCGCATACGGATATCAGCGAGACATCACCCCGAATCTGGATCCCACTCCAGCGCGTGCATCGCCAGGAGCGCGCGGTGACAAGCGTGCTGTCGCCTGTGCTGACCGGGACCGGCAGCAGGAACTGGTCCGCGCATGGCCTGGTGGCCGCCCGGGCCACGGAGGTGTCGCTGGAAGGTTGACCGGCCTCTGTCGTAATCGGTTACGCCACTGGCGTCAATCGTCCTTACGTCCATATCTTCTACGTCGCTAGTCTTCGAGCTGTTCGTCTGGCGAAACACTCTGACTGCCGGTCGAATTCGATGATTCGGAGGCCGGAAGGTGCTATCGACGACGAGGTGAAGCCACGCCGACTGGTCGTGGGAATCAGTGGCGCCACGGGCATCGCCCATGGGATGCGGGTGCTGGACTGGCCCGCAAGCCCGGGGTGGAGACCTATCTGGTCGTGACGCCCGCGGGTCGGCAGACCCGCGCGTACGAAACCGACGTGAGCGCACAAGATCTCGCGAACATGGCCGATGTTTCGTATCGGCCCGCCGATATCGGCGCCGCCCTCGCGTCCGGGTCATTCCGCACCGCTGGAATGATCGCGGCGCCGCGCTCGATCCGCCCGCTGTCGGCCATCGCCTACACCAATGGCGACAACCTGCTCACACGCGCCGCCGATGTGACGGTGCAGGAGCGGCGACGCCTGGTGCTGATGGTCCGGGACGCACAGCGTGCAGGACATCATCGACCACTCCGCCGGCCGTGCGCTGGACCTTCTCGACATCGACGTCCCCGACCTGCCCCATTGGGGCGAGTAGAACAGGAAACCCCGTGACCCACGCGAGAAGTCTGCGCGAATTCATCGCTCAACTGGAGCAGATAGGCGAGGTACTGACCATCGACAAGGAGGTGGACTGGAATCTCGAGGTCGGCGCGATCATTCGACGCAGCTACGACTTACGTGCTCCGGCACCGCTTTTCACGAATCTGACCGGTTACGCCGACAGTGGTTTCCGGCTGTTCGGCGCGCCCGCGGCACTGAGCTCGCCACGGCACCGGCTGGCCCGACTCGCACTGTCGATCGGACTCCCGGCCGACGCCACAGGTCAACAGATCGTCGACGCCCTCGCCGACGCGCGCACCAAGCCCGGCATCCCCCCGACGGTGGTCGCCGCCGACAGTGCGCCGTGCAAGCAAAACGTCATGCGAGGCGACGACATCGACCTATTCACCTTCCCGACGCCGTGGATCCACGGCAATGATGGCGGCCGCTACATCCAGACCTTCGGTGCCAATATCGTCAAGACGCCCGACGGATCCTGGACGAATTGGTCCGTCAATCGAATGATGGTGCACGACAAGCGAACTCTTGCCTGCCTGCTGCCGAAGTCGCAGCAGATCGGCATCATCCGGGCGATGTGGACCGAGGCGGGCAAGCCGATGCCGATCGCCGTCGCCCTCGGAGTCGAGCCGGGCCTGCCGGTGGTCAGCGGAATGCCGCTACCCCAGGGTATCGATGAAAGCCACTACCTGGGAGCACTTTTCGGCGAGGGCATCGAGGTCGTGGCTGCCGAGACGGTCGACTTGACGGTCCCGGCCACCGCCGAGATCGTGATCGAGGGCCACGTCCTGCTCGACGACGATGTCGAGGAAGGCCCCTTCAACGAATACCCGGGCTACAACGCGGTCGGGAGCTCGCTCAAAGCCCGCTTCGAGGTCTCCGCGATCACATACCGGGACAACGCGATTCTGCCGGTGGTCGCGGCCGGTCCGCCGGTCGAGGAGGACGACACTATCACCGGCACGGCGGCCGCAGGTGAAATCCTGCACCTGCTACGCGAGGCCGAGCTACCGATCTCGTCGGCCTGGTACAACTTCGAGGCCGCCGTGCACTGGCTGACTCTGGCGGTGCGTCAGGACTGGCACGAGACGACGGGGCTCGCGTCGCACGAACTGGCCGACAAGGTCGCCGAGGTGGTGCTCGGCGGGCCCGCCGCGGTGCACGCCCCCAAGATCCTGCTGGTCGAAGACGATATCGATATCACCGAATTGGATCAGGTGGTGTGGGCGTTCGCCACCCGCTCGCACCCTGACGTGAACCGCGGCGAATTCCATTTCGAACGCAAGCTCACCGATCCGCTCGGGATCTATCTCTCACCCGAGGAACAGCAAGGTTTCAGCGCGGGCAAGGTCATCTACAACTGCCTGCTTGCCGACCTCTATCCGATCGGCAAACGGCCGATCAAGGGCAGTTTCGAGAACGGCTGGCCTGCCGAGATCCAGCGGCGGGTGCTCGCGAATTGGCACGAATACGGCTTTCCCGAGGCGAAATAGTCAGGCGGACAATGAGAATCGTCAAGTCATACACCCCGGTTCGAGTAGAGAGCGAGCGTTTCGCACCGACCCTCGACTACTACGAGCTGGCCCTCGGCATCGCCTGCGATCTGCACTTCCGTTTCGAGGCGGGAGATCTCGATATCGCGACCATCGGGCCGGTGGTACTGATCGGCGGCCCGGCCGAGGCACTCGCGTCCGCCCCCAGGCAGGACATGGTGATCTCGGTGGATTCGCTCGAGGAATGGCAGACGAGCCTGCTCGCCCGGGGCGCCACCCTGGTCACGCCACCGGCCGACATTCCGACTGGACGAAACATGATGGTGCGCAACCCCGACGGAACGCTGTTCGAATACGTCCAGTGGTCGCAGGCGAAACTGGCCGCAGTCGATCTGTCCCGCTCCACCCAACAGGTCGGCCCCTGATCCGAGCGCGCCCGGACGCAGTCGGATCGCGCAATCGTCGATCCCTGCGTCCGGCCGCGCGACGCGGCGCCGGCTCGTCCGAGCATCATTGTCGCCAGTGCGCCACACCCGGTCACCCCAGTGGCGTTTACCGAACGCTGTGCAGCGCAGGCGGTTCGCCGCCGGAGCGGACCCGGCCGTTCAGCAGGTCCGCCCGCAGACGTTCGAGCCACTCGATGTAGCGGTCCATTTCCGTGCTCCCGAACTCGTGCAGGCGATTTCCGATCGCGGTCGCCAGCTCGTGGTCGAAGGGGAAGGCCGAGGTGTGCTCGAGGCTTCGGTCCCGGTGGCGGAACCGCGCGACCTGCGCATGCCGGGCAGCCAGCTCGACATCGACGAGCTTGAGAATCTGCTCCTCGGACAGGTATCCCGAAAAGCTTATGCGCGAATGGAACTCCGATCCCGTGGGTATCGGCGGCGGCGTATAGGGACTTGTCAGCCAATCCAGGAAGACCGTCATACCCTCGGGCGTCACGTAATACGTCTTGGCGTCCTGCGGCCCAGGTCGCGGATCCACCTCGTAGCGCACCCACCCCTGCTCGGTCATCTTGGCCAGGGCCCGATACACCTGACTCATCTGGGTATTCGGACGCAGGAAGCGTCCGTGTTCATCGAAGTACTTCTTCAGGACATATCCGGTAGATGGCCGAATGCCGAGGATGCCGAGCAACAGCAGCTCCAACTTCATCGGACTCCCTCTTTCGGACCGGACGCCCTATGCATTCCACTAGTCGAATACGCACACTATGGCACCACCGCTCGCCACGGTCAACGAGCCGACCCACGGACCACTGTCGCGACGCCGACCGCGCCGTGACCGGGCATGACATCCCGGGATAGCGGCAATTATTATGCCACTTGTGGCATAGTCGAGAGGGATTCCGCGCCCGCTCTCCATCTGCGGATCCTGCTCCCCCGGAAGGACCCCATGCCACTCGACGACCGGCCCAACATCCTCTGGATCGTCAGCGAAGACTGCCCACCGCGATTCGGCTGCTACGGAGACGAACTGGCCCGGACCCCGAACCTCGACCGGCTGGCCCGCGAGGGCGTGGTGTTCGAACACGCCTTCAGTGTCAGCCCGGTCTGCGCCCCCTCCCGGTTCGCCATGCTGACCGGCCTGCGCCCGGAAAGCCACGCACCGGCCAACCACATGCGCGCCACCGCGCCGATGCCGTCCTGGCTGCGCACCTATCCGGAAATCCTGCGCGAGCAGGGCTATTACTGCACGAACAGCGCGAAGACCGACTACAACTCCGACGTCGATCCGGATGCGATCTGGGACGAGTCGTCCCGCACCGCGCACTGGCGCAACCGCGCGCCCGGTACACCGTTCCTGGCGGTGTTCAATTTCGACGGCACGCACGAGAGCGCGGTGTTCCGTCGGACCGAACCCGCCCGCGTAGACCCGGAGTATGTGCGCGTGCCCGCCTATCTTCCGGACACCCCGGAGATCAGGAGCGATATCGCCCGCTACTACGACTACATCGACGCCATGGACGCGTTCGTCGGTGACCTGATCGCCCAGCTGGACGAGGACGGACTCACCGATTCGACCATCGTCCTCCACACCTCCGATCACGGCGGCGTCAATCCGCGGTCGAAACGCTTCTGCTACGACGAAGGACTGCAGGTCCCGCTCATCATCGGGGCGCCCGTGCGCTTCGAGGGACTCTTCCCGGCCCCGGGCACTCGCGTGAGCGCGGCCGTCACCACCGACCGCATCGCCGCCACCGTGATCGACCTGGCCGGCGCCCAGCTGCCCGCGCACATGCGCGGAAACAGCCTGGCGCGCACCGAGTTCGACCCGTACACGTCGCTCGCATTCGGAGGCCGCGGCCGGATGGACGAACGGTACGACCTCATCCGCAGCGTCCGCGACGAGCGGTACCGCTACATCCGCAACTATCACCCGCATCGGCCGTACGGCCAGCATCAGCCGTTCGCGTGGATCGCTGCCGGCTATCAGTCCTGGGAGACAGAGCATCTCGCGGGACGGCTCAACGCCGTCCAATCCGCCTTCTGGAAGGCGAAACCGGGTATCGAGTTGTACGACACCGAGACCGATCCGGATCAGGTGCGGAATCTTGCCGGTGACCCGCAGTATGCCGGAGTGGAGAATCGGCTCGCGACGGCGTTGCGCACACACCTGCTCGCGGTCCACGACAATGGGTTTCTGCCCGAAGGCTCACCGCACGAGGGCTACGACGCCAGCCGCGCACCCGGTGCCTATCCGCTCGAGCGGGTGCTCGACATCGCCGACGCGGTCACGGAACAACGCCCGGGCAGCGCGGAGGTATTCGTCACCGCGCTCGATGATCCCGATGCCACTGTGCGCCGCTGGGCGGCCATCGGCATTCTCGTCGCAGCTGCGATCGACGAGACGATCGTGTCTCGGTTGCCGACTCTCGTTGCGAGCGAGACCGATCCGTTCGTCATGATCCCGAGCCTGGAGACCCTGGCCCGCTACGCCGAGGATGCCGATGCGGTCACCCGCCTGGCCGGGTACCTGGATGCCGCACAGCCACGGCCGGTCCGACTCGAGGCGCTCTCGGCGCTGACGGCTCTCTCCGATGCGCAGATCGGTCCGCACCGCGCGGCCATCGACGCGGCCGCGCAGTCCAACGGGGAATACGTGTCGGGCGCGGCGCGATATCTGCTGGCGCGCATCGACGGGACCTACACCCCGAGCATGATCCTGTTCACCCCGCCTGCCGAAATGCTCGCGCAGGCAGCCCGATTCGGAGCCACCCCCGAGCAGGTCATGGCCCAGCTCGGCGGCGCGGCCGTGCCGGACGGACGCTGATCCGGATGCGCCGACGCCCTCGGGGCTCCAGCCCCGGGGCGTCGCGCGCGCTACTGACGAAGAGTGGATCACCGAACAGTCGAATACCGGGTTTTCGGATTATTCGCATCCAGGTTTTCCAACCAGACTCGCACGACTGCCGAAAACCATATAAAAAGGCCGTGACCCGCACGGACAGGGGCACGGCCCATCATTTCCAGCAATATACTATGCAATTCTTTGGAATTGCATCAAAAATACCCACGAGAACCCTCCGCAATGACGCGGAATTGCCGGTCTCCACAGTTGCCCGATCGTCGAGCAAGAGCGCCGATCCGACAGCACTCCCTTCGGAAGTTCTTAGTATTCCACTAGTTGAGTGACAGACTCCATGGCACTAATGTCATAGCCTGTCAATCGTCCCCAGATACAAGGACTTCGATGACTTCACTGCCCTCCGCCGCCGGGAGCACGTCTCCCGCCACGGCAACCCCGTCACTGCACGCTGTCGAGGAGGAGCCGAAGTCGCCGGGGTTGCGCCGCCTGTTCGCGACCGTGCCGATGGCCAGCGCCGTCCCGCAGTTCTCCTACGGCATCGTGGGTTACTTCGCGGCACTGCAGGTGCAGGGCTTCGACCCCCTGAACAAGGTCGAGAAGCTCGCGATGGTCCATGCCGCGATCGCCGCCGCGTCGATGGTGGCCCAGCCGCTCATCGGCCTCTTCTCCGATCGCACCCGAACCCGGTGGGGAGCCCGGACGCCCTGGATGATGGTGGGCGCGCTGGTCGGCTGTGTGGGCCTGGTCGCCGCCGGCTCCTCCGGGTCGGTGGCGATGCTGCTGGTCGCCGCGATCGCTTCGCACGTCGGCTTCAATGCGTTCCAGGGGCCACTGACGGCCATACAGCCCGACCGCGTACCCGTGGACCGCCGCGGCCGGTATTCCGCACTCGCCGGCCTCGGCACCATTACCGCCGGCATTCTCGCGCCCGCGTTCGGCGCAAGTTTCGCGACTCGGATCCCGCTCGGTTATGTGGTGGCGGCGATCGCCCTGCTGGTGATCGCGGTGGCCTTTCTCGTTCTCAATCCCGATCGCGACAATCGAGGTGTGAGCAGGCCCGAATTCTCCATCGGTTCGTTTCTGCGATCGTTGTGGATCAATCCGGTTCAGCACCCCGATTTCTCATGGGTCTTCCTCGGCCGCTTTCTCATCTGCGGCGGCTACTACATGGTGCTGACCTACCAGCTCTACATCCTCGAGGACTACATCGGACTCAGCGTCCACGACGCCACGCATCTGGCCCCGGTGCTCAGTATTTCGAGCCTGCCCGGCTTCCTGCTCGCCATCAGCATCTCCGGACCGCTCTCCGACCGCATCGGCCGCCGCAAGCCGATCGTCCTCGTCGGCGGCCTGATCATCGCCGGTTCGGCCCTGATCCCGGTCATCTCCCCGACCCGGGGCGGCATGATCTGCTCGATCGTCGTGCTCACCATAGGATTCGGCACCTTCCTCGCCGTCGATCAGGCCCTGGTCACCCAGGTGCTGCCCCGGGAGGACAGTGCCGCAACCGATCTCGGCATCCTCAATATCGCCGCCACCCTCCCGAACGTCATCGCCCCGATGACCGCCGCCGCGATCGTCACCGCCTTCGGGAGCTACGGGGCGCTCTATCCGATCGTCGCGGCGATCGCGGCCCTGGGCGCACTGGCGATCCTGCCGGTCAAGTCGCGCTGAGTCGGTGCTCGCAAGGTGGCGGCGGGGTTATCGCAGCTGGACCGGGAGGGCGGTGAGGCCCCTGACGATGAGGCTTTTGCGCCAATGGAGTTCCGCGTCGGGGGCGAGTTCGAGGTTGGGATAGGTGGATAGCAGGCGGGTGATCGCGATGGCGCTTTCGGTGCGGGCGAGGGGGGCGCCGACGCAGCGGTGGATGCCGTGGCCGAAGGCTATGTGGTTGGGGGAGCGGTCGGGGTCGAAGCGCTGGGGGTCGGGGAATTGGGTGGGGTCGCGGTCGGCGGCTGCCATGGAGATCAGGATGAGTTGGTCCTGGGGGATTTCGATGCCGCCGAGGACGGTGGGTGCGGTGGTGTAGCGGAAGGTTGCTTCGGTGGCGGGGGCTTCGAAGCGGAGGACCTCCTCGATGAAGGCGGGGATCCGGTCCGGGTCGGACAGCAGGGCCTTCTGAAGGTCCTTGTCGGCCAGGAAGATTGCGACGCCGTTGCCGATCAGGTTGACCGTGGTTTCGAAGCCGGCGACGAGGAGCAGGAAGACCATGCTGATCAGTTCGCGGTGGCTGAGGCGGTCGTCGTCCGCCCGCGCTGCGATGAGTTCGGAAAGCAGGTCCTGGCCGGGGGTTGCGTCCTTGGTTCGGATCAGCTGGTCGATGTAGCGGGCGAATTCCATGACCGCGGTGGCGCGGGCCTCTTTGCTTTCCTCGCTGGACAACAGCGAGGTGGACCAGCGTTGGAAGGCGTCGCGGTCCCTGCTGGGGACACCGAGTAGTTCGCAGATCACCGACATGCCGAGCGGGACGGCGAAGCGTTCCAGCAGATCCACGACTTCGCCACGGTCGGAAGCCAAGTCGGCGAGCAGCTCGTCGGAGAGTTCGCTGATCCGCGGCGACAGCTCGGCCATGGCCCGTCCGCTGAAGGCCCGGTTGACCAGGCCGCGCAGGCGGGTGTGTTCCGGCGGGTCGTAGAAGACCATCATGTCCGCGAACATGCTGCCGCCGAGATGCCGGTCGCCGCCCTCCCCCGCTACCGTGGCCTTGGCGCCGGGGGACTCGAGGACCTTGCTGATGGCGGGATCGGTGAAAGCGGCCTTGGCGACCTCGTAATCGGTGATCAACCATCCGAGTCCGGAATCCGGCAGGCGGACCCGATGTACGGCTCCCCTGCCCCGCAGCTGGTCGTACACCGTGTGCGGGTCATCGAAGAAGTTATCGGTCAGTTCGACGACCTCCGTCGCCAAATTGTCTGCTGGAGAGCCGATCTCGTACCCCATGTTTCGGAATGTATCAGGGCGGGTGCGGCACGATCCGAACCGAACATCCCCGGCCCGTATATACAATCCCATTGCATGCAGTACCCAGAGAGGATCCCCCGAGAGTGGTGAACGAACCCACGAAACAGTCGTTGGGGCAGCATCTTACGTTTTTGCGCAAGCGCGAAGAGGTCCACAGGCACGCGACCGGCGAGCTTCCCGCGGCGCGGAAGTTCAGCAGGGAGAAGGCTGCGGCCGAAGCGCATATCACCGCTAGCTATCTGACCAAAGTCGAGCGCGACGAGGTCGGACACGTCGACGTCGGTATCCTGCGGGTGCTGGCGACGACCTATCAGGCCAGCGATGACGAGTGGCGCTATATCTGCGATCTGGCCGGCTACGCCTCGCCCTATCCGTCCATCGCCGGAATCGGCCCGGCCCTGGAGATCCCCGAGTTCGAGGTGTTCGAGACTGCGGTGACACCGATCATGGCCACCGAAATGACCGAGGCGGCAGCCGATCTCGTGTCCTTCTACGCACCGCAGCGCCGGCTGATCACGGCGAATCAGGCCTACTACGACACCTTCCCCACGCATCGGCCGGGGATGTACATGCTCGAGTGGTCGTTCACCGACGAGGCACGGGAAATCATGATCAACTGGAAAGACCAGGTGGGGATCGGCGTCGCCACCCATCGAGGATTCATGGGGCGCTATGGCCACACCTCGTGGGCGCTGGAATATCACGAACGGCTGAAGCGATTCCCCGACTTCCGGCAGATGTGGGAAGCCGGGGCGGTGACCTACACGCTGCCGCTCGATATGCAATCGCGCCTGCGGGTCCGAGGCGGGCTGTACGCGCTCACCATGGAGAACTGGCAGATGCAGCACCATCTGCCGATCCTCCGGTCCCGGGGCCGACTCCATCACCTGGACGCCGGCGACTCCTGACAGCCCGCCGCCGGACGGCTACTGGATCAGCTTGTGCTTCAGCTGTTCGATGGTCTGGCCCTTCAGGCCCAGACCGTCCTTCAGATACTTGTCGACCGAACCGTAAGTCGCGGTGAGCTGGTCGATTCCGGCCTGCAGGTAGCTGCGGTCCACGCCTAGCAGCGGCTGGTAGAGGGCGGCGGCCGCGTCGCCCTTGGCAGCCTTGATCCGGGCGAGCGTGGCGGCAATGGAGGCAGCCGAGTACTGGTTGGTGAGCAGGTAGTCGTTCATGATGGTGTCGGAGTCGACGCCGGCGATGCTCAGCAGCAGGTAGGCGGCCCAGCCGGTGCGGTCCTTGCCCGCGGTGCAGTGGAAGACCGCGGGACCGTCCTGGCCCGCGAGCTGGGTCAGCAGATTCGCGAATCCCGCGCGCTCGCCCGCGCCGGTGACGAAGAGCCGGTTGATGTCCCGCATGAAGTTGACGGCGTCCTCGGGCGACTTCAGATTCGCCACGGCGCTGGACAGATCCCCGCCCAGAATCGGGATGTTCACGTACGTCGCGCCGGTGGGAACGCGGTCCTGCTCGGCGGCGATCTCGCTGCTGCTGCGCAGGTCGAAGACGCTGCTCAGGTGCAGCCCGTTCAGCGTGGCCAGGTCGGAATCGTTGGGGGTCAGCGCGTTCGAGCGGTAGAACACTCCCTTGTCGACGTGGTGGCCACCCTGCGCGTCGTAGCCGGCGCCGGTGCCCGCGACATCGCGGAAATTGTCGACGCTGGCGAGCCGGGGCGCGTCCGCGGCCTGATCAGTTTTCGGCTTGGCGGTCGCCGCCGGCAACGCCGACAGCTGGGTATCCACCAGGTTCCCGAGCAATGGGCTTGCCAGCAGCCCGGCACTCAGTGCGACAACGGCGGCGCTACGACGCCATGAAACAGACAACTCTCGGACTCCTGTTCGTGTGCGCCACCCGCGCCCTGATCTGCGACAACGCGTGACACACAATTGATCGCAGACAGATCTACGCGGACCGGATGAACCGGTGGAAACCAGTCAGAGAACAGTCCAATGGGTCTCATTCAGCGGGGAACATCATTGACAACCCGGCCTTGTCAATCTGTTCGGAACCACTGTTTCCCTCGGAGCCCTTGTGCCACTAGGTTTTCCGTGCACGCACCGGGTACCGCCGGGAGAAATCCTCGCGATTTCGCGCCAGGGAGAGGTAGGACATGCTGATACGAGGTCGAGTTCTGGCGTCCGTCGTCGCGGCGGCGCTACTGTTCACCGGCCTCACGGTCCGGGAAGCGACGGCCGAGCCGGGCGGCTGGACTCTGCCGCAGCTCACCGTCGCCAATGGCGCCATCGCCGATGTCACCGGGCGCACGGTGCTGCTGCGCGGCGTGAATGTCAACCAGCTCAACGACTACGCGCAGAACGATCCGGCGCTACCGGCCGTCGCACCGCTCGACCGGACCGACTTCGCGCAGATGGCGGAGCTCGGCTTCAATGTGGTGCGGTTGAACCTGGCCTGGTCGGCGCTCGAACCCACCCCCGGCGCGTTCGACCCGGCCTACCTGGCCCGCATCCACACCGCCGTCGACGACGCCAAGGCCAACGGCCTCTACACCGTGCTGGACATGCACCAGGACGCCTGGGGCAAGGCCGTCGGGTCACCCAAGGGGCAGAGCTGCCCGCCCTTCATGAAGCCCGGCATCGGCTGGGACGGCGCGCCCGCGTGGGCGACCCTCACCGACGGCTGGACCACCTGCAACTTCGGCGGCGTCCGCGAGACCGCGCCCGCCGTGGCCCGCGCCTTCCAGAACTTCTACGACGACACCCAGGGCATTCAGGGCCACCTGGTCGACACCTGGGCGAAGCTGGCCGCCGAGTTCAAGGACGAGCCCGCGATTGCCGGATACGACCTGCTCAATGAACCCAATCCCGGCCTGCGCGACCCGTTCTCGGCCGCCGACCAGCTGGGCAGGTACTACCAGCGGGTGATCGCCGCCATCCGGCAGGCTGAGCGCGGCAGCCTGCCGCACCTGGCCATTTTCGAGCCCAGTGCGATCTGGTCGGCCATCGGCATCGATGCCACGCCGCCGGCGCACTACATCACCGATCCGCTGGCGGTGTTCTCTCCGCACCTGTACAGCGAGTCCATCAATATCGTGAACGCCTTCCCGACCATCGAGGTGGGCTTCAAGATCGCCCTCGACGCCGCCGTCAAGTACCGGGTGCCGGTGTGGAGCGGCGAGTGGGGCTGGTTCGGGGATCCGAGTTCCGATGCGGCCAAAGTGGATCGGTTCGTGGACCAGCTCGATGCCAATCGCATGGGCGGGTCGTGGTGGTCGTGGAAGCAGGCCTGCGGTGACCCGCACACGGTGCGCGACGGCAATACGAACAAGCCGCAGGGCAATCTCAACCGCATCTCCTGCCCGTCGGGCGCGTCACTCGGCCAGGCCGCCGGGTACGCCCGGCCGCTGGCCCGCGCCTACCCGCGCGCGGTCCCCGGCACTCTGAGCACGGTCGGCGCCACCGGTTTCACCGGTACCGGCACCGGCCGGGTGGAGGTCTGGTACCCCGGCTCGGCACGCCCGAATGTGCAGTCCACCAATGTTTCCGACCTCACCCTCACCCAGGTGGCGGGCGGCTGGCAGCTGACCGGGAACACCGTCGGCTCCTACTCGATCAAGCAGAGCTGAGGGTCAGGACCGAGGACGAACCCGGACCTCCCGCACCGCGCCGGGATGTTCACGCATCACTACGGGGCCGCTGACGCTGATCGCGGTGCCGTCGCGCCACCACCCATCGCCGGCCGATTGACATACCTACCGGTTCCAAATACCGTCAGTATTTGAGTTCTAGGGGTATCCAACAAGGAGGTTGGGATGGGTGCGGCGCGGCGGCCTCGCATCGTGATCATCGGAGCCGGAGTATCCGGCATCGCGAGTGCGATCACGTTGCAGCGCAATGGTTTCGACGACTTCGCGATCCTGGAGAAGGGGTCCGATGTCGGCGGGGTGTGGCATTGGAACCACTACCCCGGACTGACCTGTGACGTGCCCTCTCAGCTGTACCAATTCGGGTTCGCGCCGAAGCCGGACTGGTCGCACATCTTCGCGCACGGGCCCGAGATTCAGCGGTATCTCGCCGATGTGGCCGAGCAGTACGGTCTGCGGCCGCATCTGCGGCTGAACTCCGAGGTGGTGGCGGCGACCTTCACCGGATCCGGGTGGCTTGTCGAGACCGGCGACGGGAGCCGGTACGAGGCCGACTTCGTCATCGCGGCCACCGGCGTGCTGCATCATCCGGCGGCGCCTGATCTGCCCGGACTATCCGAGTTCACCGGCGAGGTGCTGCACACCGCGCGCTGGGACGACAGCGTGGTGACCGCCGGACGGCGGATCGCGGTCATCGGGACGGGTTCGACCGGCGTGCAGGTGGTTTCGGCGCTGCAACCGGAGGCCGAGCACGTCACGCACTTCGTGCGCAGCCCGCAGTGGGTGATCTGGGCTCCGATGCAGATCCCACAGCCCGCGATCGTCGGCGCG
This sequence comes from Nocardia sp. NPDC101769, assembly GCF_044766925.1. Taxonomy (NCBI): domain Bacteria; kingdom Bacillati; phylum Actinomycetota; class Actinomycetes; order Mycobacteriales; family Nocardiaceae; genus Nocardia; species Nocardia sp. NPDC101769. The sequence goes on from NZ_JBIWMX010000042.1 coordinate 40,444, forward strand.
GTGCTGAACCGGCTGCCGCAGGTGAATCGCGCGCTCTACCGGGCAGGCATGACGGGGGCCAAGCTGTTCACCGACGTGGTGACCCGGCCGAGCTGGCGGCGACGGGCGGTTCAGGAGTACGCACGGCTGAGCTTGCGCGCGCAGATCTTCCAGCCGGAGCTGCGCGAACAGCTCACGCCCGACTACGAGCCGCTGTGCAAGCGGCAGGTGTTGTCCGGCACCTACTATCGCGCGCTGCGCGCCCGCAATGCCGAGCTGATCACCACGGCCATCGAGGAGGTGACCCCGACCGGTATCCGTACCGCCGACGGCCGCCACCACGAGCTCGACCTGATCGTCCTCGCCACCGGCTTCCGCGCCCACGACTACATGCGGCCGATGAATCTGACCGGCCGCGACGACATCTCGATCGACGACGCCTGGGCGAACGGCCCGCGCGCCTACCGGATGACCGCGATTCCCGGCTTCCCCAACTTCTTCACGGTCCTGGGCCCCCACTCCCCCACCGGTTCCATTCCGCTGCACCACGCCGCCGAGGTGACGGCCCGCTACATCACCCGGTGGATCCAGCGCTGGAGCGCAAGCGAATTCGACACCGTCGAGGTCACCGAGGACGCCACCGACCGGTTCGAGACCGAGGTCTCCGCGGCCATGGGCCCCACGGTCTGGAACACGGGCTGCAACTCCTGGTACTTCACCGAGGGCGGCAGCATCGACCTGCTCCCGTTCGACCGCGCCACCATGGAATCCATGCTGTCCGAGCCCGACCCCGCCGACTTTCACCTGCAAACCATCTAATGACCAGGTAGACACAAAATTATCGATCCTTAGCAAATCTTCAGCTACTATCGGGTGGTTGTCTTTCCTGCGAGTTCGGCTACCAGGGCGGAGATGCGCCATGATCGGACAGCACTCGTTTCGAAGACCTACACACCTTCTTGCTCTCGCTGTTGGAATTACGGCCTTGACCTGCGGGCCGACCGCCACCGCACTCGCCGCCGGGTGGCACGACTGGGATGCCGTCGTCCAGTGCGAGGCGGGCGGGGATTGGGGGGCGGATACCGGCAACGGCTACTACGGTGGCCTGCAATTCAGCCAGGGCACCTGGAATGCGTACGGCGGCAGGGGGAATCCCGCCGACGCCAGTCGTGAGGAGCAGATCCGCATCGCGGAACAAATCCTCGCCTACCAGGGCCCGGGCGCATGGCCCAGCTGCGGGGCCTATCTCTGAAGCCACTGCTCTCACTCCGAGGCCACTGCTCCTCGAAGTTCACGACCTAGAGCGACACGCAAGCAATTCGGTCACGGTTGCCTGTGAGTTGTCTTAGGCGTAGGTCGAACTCATGCCTCGCCACCCGGGTGGTCGGCACAATTACCTGGCGGCTGTTGATCATCCGCAGGAAATTGCGGCGAACCACACATTGTTGACGTCCCGGGCAGGCGTGCATCTGTTGCCCGCCATGGTTTTCCGGCTAGCACCGAGCCTGGAGGGCACATGCGCAGAGTGAGATCCGTACGGGCGACGGATGCCAGCTTCTCGCGAGGCACATTTCTGTGTGGCGCACTGGGAATCGCCTTGGCCGGGTGGGGATTCACCGGCCTGTCCGATGCCGATCCCGTCTCGATCGCCTCCGGACCCGGTGCGGCCAAACCGAATTGGAGCAGGCTGGAGCGGCTCATCCGCGGCCGCGTCGTCCGGGTCGGCGACACCGGCTACGAGACGGCCAAGCAGGTCTTCAACACCCGCTTCGACAGCGAGACACCCAGCGCCGTGGTGCAGGTCGCGTCTACCGCCGATGTCGTCTCCGCCATGAGTTTCGCGGCCGAATACCGCCTGCCCGTGGCCGCTCGGTCCGGCGGGCACTCCTATGCGGGGGTGTCGACGACGACCGGCGCGATGATCATCGACGTCCGGCAGCTCACCGGCGTGAGTGTCGATGCGGGACAGGCGGTTGTGGGGCCGGGTCACACTCTGTACGACGTCTACAGCGAACTCGACAGGTCGGATCTGACCATCCCGACCGGTATGTGCCCGGACGTCGGTATCAGCGGACTCACCCTCGGCGGCGGACTCGGCTTCGAATCCCGTGCCTACGGTGTCACCTGCGACCGGCTCGCCGGGGCGACGCTTGTGCTGCCCGACGGCACCGTCGCCGAAGTCTCGGAGACCTCCCGCCCGGATCTGCTCTGGGCGCTGCGCGGCGGCGGCCCGCTGTTCGGCGTGGTCACCTCGCTGACCTTCGACACCTGTCCCGCGACATCGAAAGACCTGGTGCGCCTGACCTTTCCCGGCGAAAGCGCGGCGCAGGTGATCGCCGGCTGGTCCACCTGGCTGCAGTCCGCGGACCGCTCCCAGTGGGCCGATGTGAGCATCGACGCCGACGGCAACGGCAGCCTGGACTGCTGGATGCAGCTGGTCTGCCCGGCCGGATCCGGCGGGCAGGCCGCCGCCGCGCTGACGGATGCGATCGGTCTGCAACCGTCGACCATCGACACCCAGACCCTCGATCACATGGACACCATCATGTATCTGGCGGGCGGCAGCCCCACCTCACCGCGGGCGAGTTTCACCAACGGTTCCGACGTCGTCTCCGAGCTCACCCCCGACGCCATCGCCCGCATCATCGAAGCCCTGACGATATTCTCGCGCGCGGGCGGCACCGGCTGGGTGCAGATCAACACCCTCGACGGCGCGATCCGCGATACCGCGCCCACCGCCACCGCCTTCCCCTGGCGCAACCACGCCGCCCTCGTCGAATGGGGTGCCTACCAACCGATCCCGCACGACACCGCCCAGGCCTGGGTCACCGCCGCCCACCAGCTCTTCGCACCGGTCTCGGTGGGCGCCTACGCCAACTACCTCGAACCCGGCGATCCCCTCAGCCGCTACTACGGACAGAACTATCCGCGCCTGGCCGCGCTGCGCCGAACCATCGACCCCGGCAACCGAATCCATACCGTGCTCACCGTCTGACCCGGGCTCGGGCGGTGCCGCATCAGCTCAGCAGGGTGCGGGCGTACCAGTCCTCGGTGTCGGTGACGCCGGGGAGGACGAAGAAGTAGCCGCCGCCGAAGGGCTGGACGTAATCGGTCAAAGGCTCTCCGGCCAAACGGGTCTGGATGGCCTCGAACTGGCGCTGGACGTCCTGCTGGAAGCAGGTGAAGATGTGCCCGGTGGCGAGATTGCCGTTCGGGTCGACCCCGAGGTCGTAGTTGTAGGAGCGGCGCAGCAGCTGCTGGCCGGCGGTGTCGGGGGTGCGGGGATTGGCCAGGCGGATGTGGGCGGTGGCGGGGGTGACGGTGGCGTCGGGATCGGCGGCGTAGTTGGGTACGTCGAATTCCTTGGTGCCGTCCAGGGGTGCGCCGGATTCGCGGCGGCGGCCGAACATGTTCTCCTGCTCCGCGATCGAGACGCGGTCCCAGAACTCCACCAGCATGCGGATGAGGCGCACCACCTGGTAGGTGCCGCCCCGGGCCCACGCCGGCTCCTGCGGGCTGTCGGCCCAGATCAGGGCGGCGGCGTCGGAGCCGGTCGGGTTGGCGGTGCCGTCCTTGAAGCCGAGCAGATTGCGGCCGGTGCCGGACGGCCGCGGCGGGGAGTTGTAACCCTGTATCTTCCAGCGCAATTGGATCCCGCCGCGGGTGTGGCGGGTGAGATCGCGGATGGCGTGGTGAATGGTGTCCTGGTTGTGGGCGCACAGCTGCAGCAGCAGATCACCGTGCATCCAGGCCGCTTCCGGAGAGTCGTCGGGGAAGATCCGCATCGGCGTCAGGTGCGCGGGCTTCTGGGACGCCAGCCCGTAGCGCTGATCGAACAGGCTCGCACCGACACCGGTGGTGACCGTCAGCCCGTCGGCCGGAATGTCGGGGCCGAGGACGGCGCTGTCGGCGGGCGGGTGGCTCGGGCCCAGATCCCGCGGCGGGCCATCGGCGGTGAGGACGCGGGCGCGTTCGGTGAGCGTCTGCATCAGGTCGGCGAGTTCGGCGCGGTTGGCGGCGGTCACGTCGAACGCGGCGAAGCAGGAGGCGTTCTGGCGATCGGCCGGAGCCGGGGTGAGAATGCCCGCCTGATGTGCGCCGTGGAACGGGTAGGCCGGTGTGGTCGTGGCCTGCCCGCCCGCAGCGGCGTCCACGCGGGCGCCCTCGGCGAGAACGCCCGCGGTCAGGGCGGTTCCGGCGGCGCCCGCGGCGGCGCCGGAGAGGAAGCGGCGGCGGCTGACAGTCATGGTGATGGCCTCGGTCCTTCGTAGAGAGTCAGTTCGCTTTGGTTTCCAGCAGCCGCGGCACCCGGTCCAGCGCTTCCAGGGCCGCGCCGATCGCGGCGAGCACCGCCTGCCGGGCCGCCTGCGGCGTCTGTGCGGGCGCGCGCCAGCGGCCGTTGTCCTGGGTGGTCAGCAGGGCGGCGCGCAGCCGGTCCAGCTTGGTCCCGAGATCGGTGCGCAGCTGCGGGTCGCGCTCGTCCAGCGGGACGGCGAGCTGATCCAGGACGGTGCGGGTGACCTCGACATCGGCCAGCGTCGCCGGATAGGCCGCGCCCGCACCCTGATCGTCCAGGCCCGAAAGGTGGTCGCGCAGTGCGTCTTCCAGGATCTCGTGGGCACGGACCGGCAGGGTGGCCGGATCACCGGCGATATCGGTGCCGGTCAGCTTGTCCCCGATCGCGGCGATATCCGCGGTGAGCTTGTCGACCACGGGCAGCAGCCGATCCGGGCCCTGGCCGTGCCAGAGGCCGTACTCGAGGCGGTGCAGACCGGTGAATCCCGGATCGTTTGCTCCGTCCGGCAGGCCGCCGGGCAGCCCGTCGACCGCGGTCCCCGCCTCGCCGAAGCTGTTGTACGACGCGCCGACCCGCTCCCACTCCTGCAGCGCGAGCAGCCAATCGGCCTGCGCGGCGGGGATATTGTGTGCCCGCAGATCCCGGCCGACCGTGCCGACGGCACCGGTCAGACGGGTCAGCACGCCCCGCACGTACGCCTGGTAGGCCTCGTTCGGCCCGTGCAGTTCGCTGGCGCGCGCGGGTTTGAAGGCCGGGGGCGCGTCGGTCTGCGGACCGCTGGCCTGCACGCGTGGCGAGGACAGCGACGGGCGGCCCGACATCAGGCAGACGATGGTGTAGCTGCCCGGATTCAGGGTCGCGGTCAACTCGGCGGTGGTGCCGGGACCGATGTTCTCGATCTCACCGGCCATCGCTCCGTCCGCGTCGACCAGATCGATCTCACCGGACTTGCCGGACGTGTTGCGCACCGCGATGGTCTGGGTGCCGGTATGCGCCGAGGTCCATTCCGGCGCGCACGCATCCGCGGTCACGGTGACCGTGCGCGTGGTGTTCGAACCGCCCGAGGGCAGCAGGGCGATGGCGGTGCCGGCCGCCAGCACCGGGACCAGCACCAGGGTCGCGCCGACCAGTACCGGACGCGGACCGGCGATCCGCTCCCACCAATCCGCGTGCGCGGGCTCGGTTTCCGGCTTCTTCTCGGTGGGCTCGGCTTCCGGCTTCGCCGCCGGCTCGGCCTCGGTCGCGGGGGTGCGACCCGCCCTGACGAACAGCGGAATCACGGTGGCCAGGTAGGCGATCCACACCACCACCTGCAGCACCGTCATCTTCGGCGACAGGTTGGTGATGCCGGTGATGATCGAGACCCACCACGAGTTCGGGTCGATGCGTGCGGTCAGGTCGAACGCGATCCAGCGTGCGCCCGGCAGCCAGCCCGCCTCCTGCAGATCACCGAGGCCGTAGGCGAGCACACCCGCCGCGATCACGATGAGCAGCACGGCGGTCCGGTTGAAGAAGACGCCGAGGTTCAGCCGCACGGCACGCCGGAACAGCAGCCGGCACAGCGCGATCGCGATACCCAGTCCGAGGGCCGCGCCGACCAGCGGGGCCGCCGTCGATCCGGCCGCCTTGATGGCCGTCCACACGAACAGCGTGGTCTCCAGGCCCTCGCGCCCGACGGCCAGGAACGCCGTCACCGCGAGCACGCCCGCGCCCAGTCCCGCGGCCCGCGCGACTTCGCCGCGCAGCTGTCCCGACAGCGAGGCTCCGGTCCGGCGCATCCAGAAGATCATCGCGGTGACCAGGGCCACGGCCAGCACGCTCAGCACACCGGCGACCGCGGCCCGGGCCGAACTGGTCAGTGCGGCAGTCGAATACGTCAGCACGGCGGCAAAACTCCCCGCCACCGAGACCGCGCCGAGTACGCCCAGCCAGACCGGCGCGGTCGAGACCGGGCGGTCTCGGGTAGACAGCCGGCGCACGGCGGCCAGCAGGATGGTCACGACGAGCCCCGCCTCCAGGCCCTCCCGCAGACAGATCAGCAGATTCGGCACAGCCTCGGCAACACTCACAGCCGCCAAGGTAAGCCATACCTACATGCCAGTCCATCCCGGCACCGTCGTCGGCCGGTCGCTCACATGGTCATTCCGGGCATCAGGCCCTGCTGATGCAGCCACATCATGATCGCGCAGCACACCCGCATCACCGGCGACTGCATATCCATGGTGTTCATGTCCATTGCTCTCAACTCCTCGAACCCGGGCCGGACACACTCGCCGACCGCGTCGAATATGACGATCACACCGAGCGCCCCGCCGCCATCAGGGTCCGAGGACCTGATCTCGCTGGCCGAAGTTCCCGCCCGCGGGCTCGGGTGTCCTCGCGGATGCCGCCCGGCCGGTTCGGTTACCGTCCGAGCGTCCCGGTCCGGAAGACGAGCAGCCGCATCGACGCGTACATGAACAAACCCTCGCCGAGACCGCCGAGGACACGGGCGATCCGGTAGTCGATGCCGAGGGCGGCCACACCGCTGGTCACGCCGAGGATGAATACCAGGTAGTTCACCGCGACCACCACGACATAGACGGCGACCTGCGGACCGACCGCGGCGTGCGACTCGAAGTTGAGGATCCGATTCAACAGATAGCTCGCGCCGAATGCCGTGCAGTAGGCCACGGTCACCGCGATCGGCAGCGCCAGCCCCGCGACCCCGTGCAGGGCGGTCAGCACCACCAGATCCAGCGTGAAGGTGAACCCGCTCACCAGCAGATAGCCGACGAAGGTCGGGGCCACGAACCGGCCCAGCCCGAACGGCAGCCGCGCCACCACCCCATCGCACACCAGGTGGAACCAGCGCACCGCGCGCGCCGGGCGCGCCTGTGTCTCCATCCGCACGCGACCACCGTGGCACCTCTAGATGACCCCGAGGTGATCCTCTGACCAACTTCATTGGGCCGATTTTTCGGCGACGGCACCTCCACCATCCGCGCTTATAGCGAAAAGCGCTGGCCAGGACACGTTTCGGGCGCTGCGAACCCGCGGGCCTGCCGGTAGCGTCTGCGGCGCCGCGATGGCTGCGGACAGACGACGGATCGGAGACTTCTGATGGGGCGTGGATTCGCCAGGACGAATCGGCGAACGGTGCTGGGGTCGATGCTGGCCGCGGGCGCGGCGGGAGTGACGGGGCTGCCGGAGGGCATGGCGGAGGCACTGGCGGAACCGGGGCGCTCGGGCTCCCTGGATCAGGTCCAGCACGTGGTGATCCTCATGCAGGAGAACCGATCCTTCGATCACTACTTCGGAACCATGAGCGGCGTGCGGGGTTTCGGTGACAAGCGCGCCCTGCGGCTCCCCGCCGGCGGCTACGACCCGATCCTGCAGGCGGCCATGGACACCGCCCTCGCGGGCGGGCCCGGGACCGATCTGGGCAGCGGGTCGGCGGGCACCGGGAGCGCCAGCGGATCGGCGAGCGGTTCGGGCAGCGGATCGGGCAGCGGGAGCAGCAGCGGGTCGGCGGGCGGCGACAACCGGGACGCGTTCCATCAGCCGGATGCCTTCAGCAGCACCGGGTTCCTGCTGCCCTGGCATGTCGACACCAGCCGGGTGGACGGGCAGGATCTCGGCGATCTGGCGCACGACTGGAACACCACGCACATGGCGTGGGCCGACGGCGCCTACCACTCCTGGATCGCGGCCAAGTCCAAGATGACCATGGGCTACTTCACCGAGGCCGACATTCCGTTCCATCGCGCACTGGCCTCCGCATTCACCATCTGCGACCACTACTTCTGTTCGATCCAGGGACCCACCACACCGAACCGCCTGTTCCACTGGACCGGCACCATCGACGCCGCCGGCCGGGCGGGCGGCCCCGCCGTGTCCAATCCCCCGGACTACCGGCCCGTGTACACCTGGACCACCTATCCGGAACGCCTGCAGCAGGCCGGGATCTCGTGGCAGGTGTACGCCGACTCGCACAGTGGCGGCGACTTCCTCGCCGACTTCGGCGACAATCCGCTGTGGCTGTTCCGCGCCTATCACGACGCGGCGGCCTCGTCCGATCCCGCGGTCCGCCAGCTGGCCGACCGCGCCAAGGTGACCACCACCGGCATGACGCCCGCGCCGGCCGGAACCGACGGCACCAATGTCGATTACGTGCTGCAGCAGTTCATTTCCGATTGCGCCGCCGGCACCCTGCCGCAGGTGTCCTGGGTGGTCGCGCCCGCCGGCTACTCCGAGCACCCCGCCTACCGTCCCGCCGACGGCGCCGCCTACATCCAGCGCGTTCTGCAGGCCCTGTGGGACAACCCGAAACTGTGGGAGTCGACGGTCCTGCTCGTCAACTACGACGAGAACGACGGCTTCTTCGACCATGTGGTGCCGCCGACCGCGCCGCCCGGCACCCCCGACGAGATCCTGCCGTCGCTGGAGATCACCGGCACCGACCTGAATTCCGGCTCGGCGACGCTCGGGCTGGCCTCGGGCTCGGCGACGATGGACACCCTGATCAGCCGGGCCGGGGCGCTGCTGGGCGGGCAGTCGCCGATCGGCCTGGGACCGCGGGTGCCGATGCTGGTCATCTCACCCTGGAGCCGTGGTGGCTACGTGAATTCCCAAGTGTTCGACCACACCTCGGTGCTGCGCTTCCTGGAGCAGTGGACCGGCGTCGCCGAACCCAATATCTCGGCCTGGCGGCGCGCCGTGTGCGGCGACCTCACCAGCTGCTTCGATTTCGGCAAGCGCGACACCAGCATTCCCACCCTGCCCGACGCCAATGCCGAGCGCGCTCGGGCCGCCGGTCAGAAGAACCTGCCCAAGCCGACCCCGCCCTCCCCCGCCGGACAGCAGATGCCGGTCCAGGACGCGGGCCGCGCCAAGGCCCGACCGCTGCCCTATCAGCCGGTCGCCTGGGTGGAGGTGGCCGGAAACGCCGCGACGGCCCGGTACGGCAACCAGGGCACGGTGGCGATGCCGTTCCAAACCTTTGCCTACCACGACAATTCGATCCGCCAGACCGTGGTGGCCCCGGGCGGCACCGCCCAGGAGCGATTCCAGCTCGGCGGCTCCTACGACTTCGCGATCCACGCCCCCAACGGGTTCCTCGTCGAGGCCGCGGGCACCGCCGACACCGCGGCCCTCACCGCCACCGCCGCTGTCGGTGGCACCGCCGACCAACCCACTTTCCTTGTCACCGTGAGCAATTCCGGCAGTTCGGCACTGACGGTCCAGGTGAGCGGCGGCTCCCCCATCACGATCGACGCAGGATCCAAACGCGATATCACCGCCCCGCTCGACCAGGGCTGGTACGACCTGACGCTCAGCCTCTCCGGAAACTCCAACTGGCGCAGGCACTTCGCCGGTCACCTGGAGACCGGCAGCGCGAGCAGCACCGCGTAGTCGCGGCCACACGGCCTTCGGATCCTGAGTCCAGGATCCGAAGGCCGGCTTCAGGATTCGAACGCCGCGGCGCGCCAGCCGGGTAGGGCGTCGGGGTTGGCCCGCAGGTATTTGAGGGACTGCTTCATATACACGCGGGGGTTGGTGTCGAGGTGGGCCGCCCAGGTGGGGCGAGGGTCGCCGCGCATGACCGTCCAGCAGGCCAGGGCGTACCCGTACATGGGCTGGGAGAGGTAGCCCAGGCGTTGGGAACGCCAACCGCGGCTGTTCTGCGAGAACTGGAAGGCCGCATTGGCGTTGAAGACGCCGAGGCCGAGGTAGACCGTGGCCAGATCGGTGAGTTGTTCGCCGTCGTGCCGGTCCGGTGCGATCCGCTGCTCACCGAGCAGCCGCTCGTGGGCCAGCTCGTGGGCGACGGTCGCCACCAGGGTGACCGGTGAGCGCAGGCGCGCCAGCTCGAGCGTCACCACCGCCCGCCCGTGCTCCAGCCGGTAGTGCCCGGCCTCACCGCGGACCGCGCCCTCCAGCTGCATGAGCTGGTCGGGCGGCGCCGCACCGGCCGAATCGAGTTCCACGACAATGCGATCCCGCCCCACCCCCATGTACCGGACCAGCCGCTCCACGACCGCGAGCGCCTGCGATTCAGCGCCCGAGTAGGTGTCCGGGAAGTAGTCGGAGGTCGGGAGGATGACGGGGGTGCGCAGCGTCCTGGTGCCGAATTGGGTGGCGCACCAGGACAGCATCTCCTCGACCCAGAGCCGTTCCACCTCCCCCACCGGGCAGCGCGGCCTGAAGAAACCCATGCCGCATTATGTCCGGGTCACGCGCGAGATGCGCGGTGAGAACATCGGCGGCGCGTATTCGCCGACCAGGGTGCGAACCCACCAGGCATGGGTCTCCAGCAGCTCGCGAGGACTGGTGAAGCGGTACTCGTAGAGCCGGGCGCGGACATAACGGGGCGGGACGTCCGGGAATGGATTGCGGCGCAGCAGCCGCACGGTGGCGGGGTCGTTGCGCAGCAGGCGCTGGAGGAAGCCGTCGAACCACGGCCGGGCATAGCTGGACGAGTGGGCCGCGAACCACATGAGCCAGTCCAGGCGCAGGTGGTACGGGGCCCACTGGCGGGGCAGCCGACGGGGGTCGCCGGGCTTGCCCTTGAATTCGTATTCGCGCCAATGGGTGTGTGCGGTGAGCGCGACTTCGTCGGTGCCCTCGACGACCACCTCGTAGCGGATGCGGTCGACGACGCCGAACGCCCCGAACGTATTGATCAGATGGAAAGGATTGTAGGACTGGTTCATTCGCTGCTGGCTCGACAGCATATTGCGGACCGGCAGGTAGCTGAGCACCACGGTGCAGGCCGCGAAGAAGAACACCGGCACCGTGAACCAGAGCGGCGAGTCCGGCAGTGCCGGCGGCGCGGGTATCGGAAACACCGTTGCCGCGGCGGAATCGGAGACGGCGGCCCAGGCGAGCACGATGACCAGCCAGTTGAGGAAGGCGAAGTTGCCCGACAGCACCAGCCACAGCTGCGTGACGATGATGATCCCGGCGGCCACGCTCGCGACCGGCTGTGGAGCGAAGATCCCGAAGGGCACCACCAATTGCGCCACATGATTGGCCCCCGCCTCGACCCGGTGCAGTGGCCTCGGCAGCCGGTGGAAGAACCAGCTCAGCGGGCCGGGCATGGGCTGGGTCTCGTGGTGGTAGTAGAGGCAGGTCAGATCCCGCCAGCACCGATCACCGCGCAGTTTGATCAGTCCCGCCCCGAACTCCACCCGGAACACCAGCCACCTGGCCAGCCACACCACCAGCACCGGCGGTGCCACCCGGTCGTTGCCGAGAAACGCGACCAGGAAACCGGCCTCCAGCAGCAGCGACTCCCACCCGAACGAATACCAGACCTGTCCCACATTGACGATCGACAGATACAGCACCCACACCAGCAGCCACACCGGCACGGCCGCCCACAGTGGCAGCAGATCCGCGGCCCCGGCCACCAGGGCCGCCGACACCGCCGCCCCGCCCCATGCCACCGCCGCGAAGAACCGGTCGGTGTAGTGCAGCTGAAAGACGCTCGGCGCCACCCGGAACGGCCGCCGCGCCACGAACCGCGGCACCGGCAGCATGCCATGTTCCCCGGTCAGCGCCGGGAACTGCCGGGCCGCCGCCACGAAGGCGATCAGATAGACGGCCGCGATCCCGCGCTCGATCACCTGCCGCGCGAACCAGTATTCCGGTGCGATGAACCACTCCATCCCGCGCCTCCTGCGCCGGCCGTGTCACCTCGGGCACTAAGTCCGTCCACTTGGAAGCGTACTCACCCCGCGCGCACCGGCCCGGATCGCTGACCCGGGCGGCCGTTGACTCCCCGCCCGCCAACGGCCGCGGGCGCAGCCGGTGTGCGGGCCGGACCCGCACACCCCGCTGCACGGTTCACTTTTCCGTAGCCCGACGGGTCTGTCTGTCGGATGTTCGACGGACACCCGGGCGTCCGCAGAGATGCCATGCTGGTTCGAATCCGGTTCGGTACCGTGACCGGGTGCTGCGCGAAGCCGACCCGACCCACGCCGCGGTCGCGCAGGAGGCGACGTGGCTGGCCATCCGGTTCCGGCACGCCGCCTGCCTGCTGCTCACCGTGGTGCATCTGGCCGGCGGGGCCGCCGACCCGGGCATGGGGCGGACGGTCACCGTGCTGCTGGCGATGTGGTCGGCCGGCCGGCTGTGGGGGCGGCGCCTGGGTCCGTGGTGGACCGCGGCCGATGTCGCGGTGGTGGCGATCTACCTGCTGGGCACGGTCAGTGTGGCCGCGTCCGGCGTCGGCACCGGAGACCTCATCGATGTGAAGGTCGTGGCGGCAACGGTGATCTCGGTGGGTATCGCTGAGCGGGTGCGGATATCGGCGGCGGTGACCGTGCTGGTCCTCGCCGCGCTCTACTGGGCCAATCGCGGTACGCCCGGTCTCACGCCGTGGCGCTTCCTGTCCGATCTGGCCGTCGCCTACCTGCTGGTGGAGTGGCTGCTCGCGGTGGGGGTGCGCCGGGTGGTGCTGCGCGCGGCCACCGTGCACGACCAGACCGTGACGGCGGCCGCCGACTCCCGCATCGCCGGCGAGGTCGCCGCGGCCAGGCGGCGCTACGAGCATGAGCAGTGGGCGGTCATGCACGACACCGCCGCGGCCACCCTGCTGATGGTGGGTCAGGGCGCGGCCGCCGATCGCGAGCGCATCGCCCGGCAGGCCGCGCGCGATCTCACCGTGCTGGAGTCGGGAATCCCGCTGCCGGGCGATGATTCGTCGGCCGACCTCTCGGAATTGCTGCGCGAGTTGACCGTCGAATGCTCGGCCCCGATCACCCTGTGCGCACCGGGTCCGCTGCCGATCCGCCGGGCGCTGGCGTGGACGGTGACCGCGGCAGCACGGGAGGCGCTCACCAATATCGACCGGCACGCCCGCGCCTCGAAGGTGGTGATCAGCGCCGGGCCCGGGGCGCTGCTGATCATCGACGACGGCATCGGATTCGACGGCGCGCCCGGCGAGGACCGCTACGGCATCCGGCATTCGATCATCGAGCGCCTGCGGGCCGTGGGCGGCGACGCTGAGGTCACCGGTACCCCTGGGCGCGGCACCGAGGTCCGGCTGCGCTGGCCGGTCGCCGCACCGGTTGCCGCCGAGGATCATTCGTTCGGCGCACCGGCGGCCGCCTCCGGAATCGACCGGCTCGGGCGCAGTTTCGGGTACGGCATGGTGGGCATCGCGGTCGCCGACACGCTATTGCAGTCGACCCTCACCGCTGCCGCGGCGACGCCCCCGGCGGCGGTGAACGCGTTGCTGATCGCGGTGAACGTGGCCTGTGCCCTGGCGGCGCTCGCGCCGCGCCGCCGCGAATCGGTGACGCTGGCGCTCATGGGCATGGCGATCGCCGCCTCGCTGCTGCTCGTTGCCCTGCTGCCGCCGGATGCCGTACTGGCGGGTGCGAACTGGTCGATCGGTGCGTCCGGCTGGGCCGTGGTGGCGCTGGGCTTCCGGCTGCCGCCGCGGCTGTCGCTGTCCGCGCTGAGTGTCTGGTGGGTCCTGGTGTGCGCGCTGGTGCTGGCCCGCGCGCCGGGCGTCGAAACCCTCACGGTGCTGGGGTATCACACCGCGGCCATCTTCTTCCTGCAGATGCTGACCGCCTGGTTCGCCGCCACCCTCGATCGAGCCACCCGGCAGGCCGCCGCCCTGCACCGGGAACGACTGCGGCACCGCACCGCCGACGCGGTCGGGCGCATGACCGAGCAGGAGTGCCTGCGCCGCTATCGCGAACTGCTGACCGAATTCACCCCGCTGCTGGCGGGTCTCGCCGACGGCACCCTGGATCCCGGGGACCCGGCGGTTCAGGCCGCCGCCCGCACCGAGTACGCGCGCCTGCGCCGCCTGTTCACCCAGCAGGACGGTCTCGGCCACCCGCTGCTGTCCGACCTGCGCACCGGGATCGACGCCGCCGAGCGGCGCGGGGTGGCGGTGACCGTCGAGGCGGACGTCGATGTCGGTCGCGGCATCGGGCCCGCCGACCGCGACCTGCCCGATGCGGTCCGGGGCCATCTGGTGGCGGCGACCCGGATCATGCTGGACGCCAGCCGTTCCCGAGCCCGGGTGGTGGTGACCGCGGACGCCGCGGGCTGTACCGTCAGCGCGCTGGGCGACTGCCCGGCCGACACGCTGAACCGCCTGTCCATGCTGTCCGGCACCGCCCTCGACGCCGCCGGCGCGGTGCACACCGAGGTGGTCACCGCGGGCGAATTGCTGTGGGCGCGACTGCATCACCGTTTCCAGGCCGAGGGGGCCCGATGATCCGCATTGCCATAGTCGACGACCATCCGCTGATCCGCGACGGCGTGCGCGGCTGGTGCGCCGCGGCCGAGCCGCGCATAGAGGTGGCGGCCGACCATCCGGATCCGGCGACCTTCCTGGCCGCGGGCGGTCCGGACCGCGGCGACCTGGACGCCATCGTGCTGGATCTCCAATTCGACCAGCGCGCACCGGATCTGAGCGCACTGGGGACGATCTGCGCGCATGGTCACCGGGTGGTGGTCTACTCCCAGTACACCGAACCCCACCTGGTCCGGGACTGCCTGGACCTCGGCGCGGTCACCTATCTGTCGAAAACCGAAGGGCGCGAGCACCTCATCGCCGCCCTTCACGCCGCCGCCGAGGTGCGGCCGTACCTGAGCCCGACCATGGCCCGGGCCATGAGCGCCGACGGCGATGACCGGCCGCGACTGTCCGGCCGGGAGCGCGAGGTGCTGCTGGCCTGGTTCCAGACCGAGTCCAAAGCCCTTGTCGCCCAGCAGCTCTACATCACGGTCGGCACGGTAAACACGTACCTGGAGCGCATCCGCGCCAAGTACGCGGCGGTCGGACGCTCGGCCCCGACCAAGGCGGCCCTGGTGGCGCGCGCCATTCGCGACGGCCTGATCACCACCGACGAGCTCTAGTCGCCGCCATCCTCGTCGAGGTCGACGTCGATCCGGTCGCGGTCGGCCCACTCCAGCAGCGGTTCGATGTCGAACACCGCCTCGTCGATGCCCGCGTGCAGGTCGCCGAGTTCGGCGTAGCGCGCGGGCACGGTCTTCATAGTGAAGTCGCCGGGGCGCACTTCGGGAATCTCGTTCCAGCGCACCGGAGTCGACACCGTCGCCTCGGGCACGCCGCGCACCGAGTACGCCGCCGCGATGGTGTGGTCGCGGGCGTTCTGGTTGTAGTCCACGAACAGCTGTGCCGGATCGCGATCCTTGCGCCACCAGGCGGTCGTGACGTCCGCGGGCGCGCGCCGCTCCACCTCGCGGGCGAAGGCCAGCGCGGCCCGGCGCACCTCCTGGAATCCGAAGCGGGGCGCGATGCGGACGTAGACGTGTAATCCCTTGCCGCCGGACGTTTTCGGCCAGCCGACCGCACCCAGCTCGTCGAGCACCTCGTGCACCACCCCGGCCACCAGCTGCACCCGCGGCCACGGGCAGTCCGGCATCGGGTCGAGGTCGATGCGCCATTCGTCGGGGAGTTCGGTATCGAAGCGGCGCGAGTTCCAGGGATGGAACTCGACCGTCGACATGTCAACTGCCACATAACTACACACACTCGCCATACCGTCTGACGTGCTGTGACTGTCAATACGCACAACATCGGCGTGTCCACACGCCCAGAGTTATACCTTTTCGCTATGGGTGCCAAGTCGAAACGGTATTGGTCAGGCTGGGTCCACTACGACCATGGTTGGAACGGCTACGACGAAGACGGTCTACATGTCGGTTTCGTGGGCGACGACCACACAGAGGCTCTCCACATCTTCGAAGAGAAGGTGTCTGAAATGCGTGGCGCTGGTGCATCATCACCGATTCGCCTGATCGAGATGTACGCATACGACGCCGAGACGGACACCCCGCCGTTGTTGGCCGCATCCTACTTCGACGCCGAACAAGAGCTGACCGAGGAAGAGACCTACGTCGCCCGGGTCCATGGGTGGCACGCCAACGTGGACAAGTTCAACGACAACGCAACTCGGAACGGCAACTGGTGGCGTATGGGCTATCCGGAGTGGGATACGGCACATGGACAACTGCCAGACAGTTGGAGATATTGTCAAATCCTGTGGATGAGGTTGTTTCAGGCGACTTCCGTTGCGCCTGAACGGCCTCCGTCCTTTGGGGTGATGTCGATGGGTCGTT